>NZ_JBFBIK010000032.1:0-69852 GCF_040685555.1 Sphaerisporangium sp. NPDC088356 | reverse complement strand
CGGGGGGGCCCCCCGCCCCGCTCGGGGGGCCGGGGTGACACACCCCCCCCGGCGCCCACCCCCCCCGCCCGGTCGGCCGCCCCGCGGGGCCCCCGCCACCCGGGGGGCCCCCGACGCTTTGTGTGCCCGCACGCCCGTACGCGAGGCAACGGCGAAAGGGTCACGCCGCCCGCTCTCACGTGGCCGGGGCGTTCGGTTCCAGGAGTAGGGGGCAAACTCACTGGAGAGACCGGGTGCAATTGCTAGCGTGAAGCCATGACAGTCGAGGTCCGGAGCCAAAAGATGACAGACCCGCAGCTTCCCGGCTGGATGGTCCCGCCACCGGAGGGTTTCACCGCAGCAGACCTCGATCACCTTCCGGATTTGCCTGCACACACAGAGTTGATAGATGGAAGCTTGGTCCTCGTGAGTCCTCAGGCTTCCTTCCACACTCTGACGATCTTCGTTCTCGAGAAGGGTCTTCGCGGGAACGCTCCTGCCGATCTTCGGGTGCGGCGAGAGATGAGCGTCGTCCTCGGTCCTCGGCAGCGTCCGGAGCCGGACATCGTGGTCATCCGCCCGACCGCCGATCTCGGACCCGATGTCACGGCATACCAAGCCGCTGACGTGCTCCTGGCGATCGAGGTGGTCAGCCCCGATTCCGAGACACGTGATCGGGAGCGCAAGCCGCAGCTCTACGCCGCCGCGAAGATCGAGCACTTCTGGAGGGTGGAGCAGAACGGCGGGAAGGCGACCGTGTACGTCTACGAGCTGGACCCGGCCACGAAGGCCTACGCCCTGATGGGGATTCACCACGACAAGTTGCAGCTCAAGGTCCCGTTCGAGGTCGACATCGACCTGACTGAGATCGAGAGCCTCTGAGGCCGCGCATCGGTGCGGCGGCTCGTCAGGTCGGGATGTCCATGCGCTGGGTGCCGAGGACTCTGAGGAGCTGAAGGGCCTGCTCCGACGAGGTGCCCGGCTCGGCGGTGAAGATCACGACCTGCTGGTCGCGGTCGGGCACCGCGAGGATGTCGCAGTTCAGGGTCATCTTCCCGACCACCGGGTGGTGCATGGTCTTGAGCTTGTGGTGCGCGTCGTACACGTGGTGCGCGGCCCAGATCCGGGCGAACTCCTCGCTTCCGGCCACGAGCTCGTCGACGAGCTCCTGGATCTCCGGGGCGTCCGGATAGCGGGCGGACGCGGCGCGCAGATGACCGGCCGCGAACAGCCCGAACTGCCGCACGTCGTGCTCCAAGGACATCCCGTAGTGCCGCCGCATCGGGTCGGGGTGCAGGAAATGCCGCCTGATCAGGTTGCGGTCGCGCGGGGCCAGCGCGGAGAAGTCCTCCATCAGCGCCGCGGCGAGGGGGTTCCAGGCGATCACCTCGAACTTCGCGTCCAGCACGATCGCGGCGGAGTCCGGCATCCGGTTGATCATGTTCAGGATGCTCGGCCCCACCTCGCCGGCCGGCCCCGTCCGCGGGCCCGGCGGTTCGCCCGCCAGGAAGTACAGATGGTCGCGCTCCGCGTCGGACAGCCTCAGAGCACGGTCGATGCCGGCCAGGACCCTCCGTGAGGGCCGTGGCCCTCGCGCCTGCTCCAGCCGGGTGTAGTACTCCGTCGAGATGAAGGCCAGGTTCGCGACCTCTTCCCGGCGTAGCCCGGGTGTGCGGCGGCGTGGCCCGGCCGGCAGCCCGACGTCCGAGGGACGCAGCCGTTCGCGCCTGCTCCGCAGGAATTCCGCGAGTTCGCGCTTGTCCACCTCTCCATTGTGCTCCGGCACGGCAGGTCAGCCAGGTACCGGTAGTGCCTGGCTGCCCCTGTCCCGCCTGCCGCAGGGTTGTGGCATGGACAACACAGCGACGACGGACCCCACCGGCCTCCTCGCAGGCAAGGTGGTTCTGATCACCGGGGCGGGACGCGGCATCGGCGCCGCCGCCGCGCGGCTGTTCAGCAGGGAGGGGGCCTCGGTCGTACTGGCCTCCCGCACCGAGTCCGAGCTCAGCGCGGTGGTGGACGGCATCCGGGCGGCGGGCGGCACCGCGGACTACGCGGTGACGGACATCGCGGACGCGGCGAGCGTCCGCGCCGCCGTCCAGAGGGCCGTGGAACTGCACGGGCGCCTGGACCTGGCGTTCAACAACGCCGGCATGGCCATCCCGCACGGCCCGATGACGGACGTGCCCGAGGACCGGTTCGACCGCATCACGTCGGTCAACTTCAAGGGCGTCTGGCTCGCCATGACGGCCGAGGTCCAGGCGATCCGCGCGACGGCGGGGACGGGCTCGATCGTCAACAACAGCAGCGTGGGCGGCTTCGCCGGCAACCCCGGGCTCGGGGCCTACGGTGCCACCAAGCGCGCGGTCAACAGCATCACCGAGACCGCGGCCGTCGAGTACGGGCCGGAGGGCATCCGCGTCAACGCCGTCGCCCCCGGCACCACCATGACCGAGATGATGCGCGGATGGGCCGCGCGGGAGCCCGCCATCGTCGAGTCGCTCAACGCCCGCACCCCGCTGCGCCGCGCCGCCGATCCGGACGAGATCGCGGAGGCCGCCGCTTGGCTCCTGAGCGACCGCGCCTCCTACATCACCGGAGTGATCCTTCCCGTGGACGGCGGCATGCGTGCGTAGGTGCGCGTCGCGCGGCGATCCTCTCCGTGTGATCAGGGGTCCCCCGCCATGATGAGCCCGCCGTCCACTTGGCCGTCTGGAACGACACGACCCCGTGCTCCGCCCCAAGGACGGCCGGGTGGCGTGCGACCGCCTGGGGGGCTTGACCCCATCCGCAACATGGCTGTAACGCCCAAGGGTTGACCTTGGGCGGGGGTACGTGGATAACTGTGCCGGGGGGTCCCGCAATCCGTACCTTGGAGCTGTGGATGAGCATCGTGCCCTCGCCCGCACTTGTCGGACGCGCCGCTGAGCTGCGGGCTCTGATCGACGCGATGACCCGTCCACCGGCGGTGGTGCTGGTGGAGGGCGAAGCGGGCATAGGAAAGACCCGGCTCGTCCGCGCCGCGCTCGGCCGCCTCCCGTCCGGCGACCGGGCCGTCCTGCTCGGCTACTGCCACCAGATCCGCGAGCCCTTCCCGTACGGGCCGGTGTTCGAGGCGCTGCGGGACATCAGGGGACGGCTTCCCGCGGCGCACGCGCTGAACCCGGTAACCGGCGCGCTGCGCGGCTACCTTCCCGAGCTGGCCGACGCGCTGCCGCCCTCACCGCAGCCGCTGGAAGATCCACGTGCCGAGCGGCACCGGGTGTTCCGGGCGATACGTGCCCTGCTGGCGGCCGTCGGACCGGCCGTGCTCGTGATCGAGGATCTCCACTGGGCCGACGACGGCACCCGCGACCTGCTGCGCTTCCTGAGCGGCCAGCCGCCTGAGGGTCTGGCGATCGTGGCGACCTACCGGCGGGAGAACCTCGGCACGGCCGGGTCGCCCCTTGGCCTGGCCTACCGTCACCAGCCGGACACGACCAACGTGGTCGTACCGCTGGCACCGCTGGATGCCTCTGATGTGGGAAGCCTGGCCGGCGCGCTGCTGGACCGCTCCGACCTGCCGGCCGGGTTCGTCGCGCGGCTCCACGAGCGCACGGCGGGCATCCCGTTCGTGGTGGAAGAGGTGGTCCGGTCCCTTCCCGACGCCGAGGAGCCCGACGCGCTCGACCGCGCCGGGGTGCCCCTGCTGCTGCGCGAGGCGATGGCCGAGCGGATGGCCGGCCTGTCCTGCGCCGCGGTGGGCGCGGTGCAGGCGGCGGCGGTGCTACGCCTCCCCGCCGGCGAGCAGCTGATCACCGCGGTCGGCGGTCACTCCGCCGGGCTGGGCGAGGCGCTGCGCGCGGGCGTGCTGCACGAGCACCCCGGCGGCCGGTACGGCTTCCGGCACGCGCTGGCCCAGCAGGCCGTGTACGACGCCATCCCGGGGCCCGACCGCAGATCGGCGCACGATCGGGCGATGCGGGCGCTCGCGGCGGTCGACTCGCCGCCACTGGTGCAGCTCGCGTTCCACGCCCGGCACGCCGGGGACACCGACGCCTGGCTGCGCCACGGCACGGCCGCCGCCCAGCGGGCCGCTTCGCTCGGCGACACCGCCATGGCCGTCGAGGTGATCGAGGGCATGCTCGACGATCCCGACTTGCCGGCGCCCGACCGGGGACCGCTCGCGCTGATGCTGAGCCGATTCGCGGCGACCGGGCTCTCCCACCAGCGGGTGGTACGGCTCCTGCGCCACGTCTTACGCGACGACTTCCTGTCCCCCGACGCACGCGGCGAGGCGCGGCTCAACCTCGGCGTCGTGCTGTCCAACCAGGCGGGCGACACCGCCGCGGGAAGGCCCGAGATCAGGGCCGCCCTCGCCGAGCTGAGCCACCGGCCGACGCTGGCCGCCCGGGGCTGGGCCAGCCTCGCGCTGCCGGGGTGGGGCACCGAGTCGCTGGCGCAGCACGAAGAGTGGATGGCCCGCGCCGAGGCCCTCGTCGCCACGGCCGACAACCCCGAGCTGGCGGCGGCGGTGCAGGCCAACCGGGCCTCGTTCGAGATGACGATCGGCTCCCCCGACGCCTTCGCCGTCGCCGCCACGCTGCCGGTCGCCGACCCGCGCACGGCGGTCCGGCGGGAGGCCGCCCGGGCGTACGCCAACCTCCACGACTCGGCGACCAGCCTGGGGCTCTACGCGGCGGCCGAGAAGTTCGCCGAGGAGGGCCGGCAGCTCGCCGTGGAGAGCGGGGCGCAGTACCCCGCCTACCTCCTCGACGTCTCGACGATCCGCAGGGACTGGCTGACCGGGCGGTGGGACGGGCTCCGCGACCGGGCGGCGTCCCTCGGGGAGCTGGCCACCGAGACGCCGCTGATCGCGGTGGACGTCTGGCTGGTGCTCGGGATGCTCGCCCTCGCGACGGGCGAGTGGGACGAGGCCATCAAGCACTTCCACGGCGCGGGGCTGGACGCGCCGGACGCCCGCTACGTCCCGATCGTGACGGCCGCCGCCGGGGGGCTCATCGACCTGCACCTGGCGCGCGGCGCCCTCGACAGCGCCGTCACGGAGGCCGAGCGGGCGGTCGCCCGGTTGCGCCGCAAGGGCGTGTGGGTCTGGGGCGCCTACCTGGTCCCGTCCGCCGTCACCGCGTTGGCCTGGGACGGGCGCGTGAAGGCGGCGGCCGATCTGGTGGCCGAGTACGCCGCCGGTATCGCGGGCCGCATCGCGCCCACCGCGCACGCCGCCCTCGACTTCGCCCGGGGCGCGCTCGCCGCCGCCGAGCGGCGGCACGCCGAGGCCATCGGCTTCTACGCCCGTGCCCGCGAGGCGTACGCGGCGCTGCCCCAGCCGTACGCGGCGGCGCGGGCGGGCGAGGGTGAGGCCCGCGCGAGGCTCGCCCTCGGGGATGCCGGGGCGGCGGCGGGCTTCACCGAGCTGGCGGAGCGGTTCGGCCGGCTCGGCGCCACCCATGACGCCGCCCGGTGCAGGCGGGTGCTGCGGGAGATCGGCGTGGAGTTCCAGCTTCCCCGGGGCCGCAGGACGGACGCCGGGGCGCTGTCGCAGCGTGAGCGGGAAGTGGCCAGGCTCGTCGCCCTCGGCCGTACCAACCGGGAGATCGCCGACGTGCTGTTCCTGTCGACGCGGACGGTGGAGAGCCATGTCGCCACCGTGCTGCGCAAGCTCGGCGTACGGTCGCGGACCCAGGTCGCCCCGCCCGCCTGAACTTTTTCGCCCGCGCGGGAGAAGGATGCCGCACCTTCGGACGACGGCGAACCCCCGGGACCAGGGGTGGTGGTCCCGGGGGTTCGTCCAGCCGTTGCTCAGACCGTGATGGTCCACGAGTCGAGGTAGCCGGTGTCGAAGGTGTACTGGTCGGTGACCTCAAGGGTCCACGTCCCCGCCGCCGTCTGGCTGACCGGGACCGAGTAGGCCCGGGTACCGAAGGACGTGCAGCTGGAGCCGCCACTGGACTTGACCGTGTAGAGGGTGCCGCTCGGGCCCTTGAGCCTGATCCGGAGGTCCTCCGCGCAGGTGTGGGAGATGGTCACACTGAGCTGGACCGGGGAGACGGCGTTACCGGTCGCGGTCGAGGTGATCGGGCTGTTGATCGTCGACAGGTCGTTGATCGTGTAGTTGGTGCCGTTGGTGAACGTGCGCCCGCCGGAGCTGCCGGACACGGTCAGCGTGTACGTCGCGGTGTGAGTGGCGCCAGAGCCGGTGCCCGTGACGGTGACGCTGTAGGTGCCCGCGGGCGTCGACGAGGTGGTGCTGATGGTGAGGGTGGAGGATCCGCCCGAGGTCACCGAGGTGGGGCTGAAGCTCGCGGTGGCTCCCGAGGGCAGCCCGGAGGCGCTGAGGGAGACCGTCTGCGCGCTACCCGCGGTGGTCGTCGTGCCGACCGTGGCGGTGGTCGCGGAGCCCGGCGCCACCGTGCCCGCGGTGGGGCTCAGCGACAGGGAGAAGTCGTTGCTGGAGGAGCTGCAGGAGGCCTCGCCCGACTGCACCGGGACGCTGACCGCGTTCCAGGCCGCCTTGACCGCCGCGCACTCGGCGCTGCTGGCGCCGTAGAGCTCGACCGCCGCCGCCAGGGACGCCGTGCGGATGTTGGCGTACTTCCAGGTGGAGGTCTTCCGCTGGAGGGCGCCCATGTAGATCTTGCCGGCCTTCTGGATGGTGATGCCGGTCACCGAGGAGGGTCCGCCGGAGCAGATGGGGCTGCTCGGCTTGCCGCCGCCGGGCGCGGAGCCCTCGGCGAGCAGGTAGAACCAGTGGTTCAGCGGACCGGCGGCGGAGTGCACCTCGGTGCTCGGGATCGAAGAGGACCAGCAGTTGGGGTCACCCGCGAGGGACGGGTTGTACATGTACCGGATCGGCCCCTGGCCGACGAGGTTGACCTCCTCGCCCACCTGGTAGTCCGGCGGGTCGTTCGGGTTGTTGGCGTAGGCCTCGGTGAGCGATCCGAAGATGTCACCGGTGGACTCGTTGATGCCGCCGTTCTCGTTGCCGGAGCCGGCGCCGCCCGGGGTGGTCTGGAAGATGGCGTGGCCGAACTCGTGGGCGACCACGTCGATCGGGGTGGCCTGGCGGGCGTTGTCCTGCGAGTGCCCGAAGTTGGTGTAGCTGCCGTTCCAGTAGGCGTTGACGTCGGCCAGGCCCACGCGGGTCGGGTAGCCGCCGCCGCTGCCGTTGATGCCGCTGCGGCCGAGCCAGGAACCCAGCATGTCCCACTCGCGCTGGACGCTGTAGAGGGCGTCGACGCAGGCGGTCTCCAGGCTCGTGCCGCTGCCGTTGCCCCAGGCGTCGTCGGTGCCGGTGTACGCCGTACCGCCCTGGCCGCCACAGCGCAGGCCGCTGCGGGTGGTGTCGGTCATCGAGTACGAGCTGCCGGAGCCGCTCGTGTTGATGGTGACCGTGCCGTAGTAGTAGCCGTTGCCGGTGCCCGCCCTGACGTCGTCGTAGGAGTCGGCGATCTCACCGGTACTGGCGTCGACGAACACGTGCTGGATGCTCGGCTTGCCCGAGGCGATGCCGGAGACCGTGGCTTCCCACGCGAGGCGCGGCTTGCTGCCCCAGGTCAGGACGACCAGGCGCGGGGCGGCGCTGTCGTCGGTCCTGTCCAGCTTGGTCTTCGCCGTCTCGGTGGCGGTCTCGGCGCTCACCGTCGGCGTGGTCGGCACGCCCTGGGTGGTGGCCCCGGTGGCCGACGCGGTGTCGCGTACGCGCCCGCTGGCGTCGGTGATCACGACCGCGTCGCCGCCGACCACGGGCAGGCCCTTGTAGGCGCGCTCGTAGGTGACGTAGTACATGCCCGCGCCCGCCTTCACGGCGGTGCGCTTGTAGGTCTCGTTGGGGCTCACGCGCAGTTTGTCCAGGCCGCTCGCGACGGCCTGGTCGGCGGCGGCCGCGGCGCGCTGGGACGGGTCGGCGGCGAGGGACTGCACCTTGCCGTCGCTCCCGGGAGGTGGCTTGGCGGCGGCTGCGGTGGCGGGGACCACCACGCCTGCCATTGCCAGGGCAGCGGTCGCTGCGAGTAGTGCCTTGCGCCTCATGGGCGTCTTTTCCTTTCTCTGCCTCCCACGCCGTGTCACGTTGTTCGCGGGCAGCGGCGGTCGCGCCGCCGAGAGTCGCCCGGCAGCGGACACAGTGGGATTAGGGGGGTGATGAGAGAAACGAATGGTGCTTCTCACCGTTGTGGCGCCGGTGCGGCGGCCACTTGATCGGCGGAGATGTCGCCTGTGGCGGGAAGCGGCGGCTATGGCGGGAGGTCGGGAGAGGTCACTTCGCGGCGCTCCTTTGTGTGCGGACCGGACGAACCGGTCTGACGTGACGCTAGGTCCGCAGTCAGGCGTTGAACATCCGTAGTGACATCCGTATATGTACGTAAAAAAGGCGATGAATCAGTACTCATCCGCCGCGGAGAATAGATGGGCACTCGAAAACGCGATGGAGCCGGCGCTCCGCGCGCCGGCTCCATGGACTTCGGTGCCTCAGCCGGTCTTGGCCGCCTTGACGAACTCGGTGGTGTAGGTCTTGGACAGGTCGATGGTGTCCTTCTTGCCCTTCACGTTCGGCGAGAAGGAGCTGAGCACCTCCAGCACGTTCTTGGCCCCCTCCTCGTCCATGAGGCCGTCGGGGCGGAAGATGCTCTTGGTGTCGTTGATCGCCTTGGCGTACAGCTTGGGGTCTCCCCCGGCGTACTCCTTGGGCATCTTGGCGGCGATGTCCTCGGCGGAGTGCTCGTTGATGTACTTCAGCGTCTTCACGAAGGCGTTGGCGAGCTTCTGCACGGTCTGCTTGTTGTTCTGGACCCAGGCGCAGTCCATGTACAGCGAGCTGGCGGGGTACAGGCCGCCGAGGGCCGCCCTCGTGCCCTCCTCCGTACGCATGTCGATGATCACCTTGCCCTTGCCCGTCGAGGTGAGCTGGGCGGCGGTGGGGTCGGTGGTCATGCCCGCGTCGATGCCGCCGTTCTCGATGGCGGCGATGAAGGTCGGGCCCGCGCCCGCCTTGACCCGGGTGATGTCCTCGGTCGCGAGGCCGCTCTTCACCGCCAGCGCCTGCGTCAGGAAGTCGGTGGACGAGCCGGGGCTGGTGATGCCGAGCCGCTTGCCCTTGAAGTCCTTCGGAGACTTGATGTCGTCCGCCTGGGCGGTGGAGACGACCTCGACCTCTCCGGGGACGTCGGCGAACTGCACGACGCTCTGGATGCACTTGCCCTTGGTCTGCAGGTCGATCGTGTGGTCGTAGAACCCGACGACGCCCTGGACGTCCCCGCTGATCAGGACGTTCTCGGCCTGGGCGCCCGACGGCTCGGTGAGCAGCTGGACGTCGACGCCCTCCTGCTTGAAGTAGCCGAGCTGCTCGGTCAGCTTGGGCGGCAGGTAGATGACCTTGTCGATGCCGCCGATCATGATCTTGACCTGCGGGGTGCCGTCGGCGGTGGTGGCGGCCGTACGCGAGTCGCGGCAGCCGGTGGCGGCGACGGCCACCGCCAGGCCGGCGGCGGCGGTGACGACGAGGCGGGAGGTGGCTTTCATCGGGGAGTGGCTCCGATCAGATCTGTGCGGTGGCGGTGGACGGCGGGCGCCAGGCGAGGAGCCGGCGTTCGAGGAGGGTGAGCAGCCACTCGGCGAGCAGGGCCATGACCGTGATGATGATCATCCCGGCGTAGATCCCGGCCGAGTCGAAGGTGCCCTGGGCGTGGTTGATCAGCAGGCCGAGGCCCTTGTCCGCACCGGTGTACTCGCCGACGATCGCGCCGATCAGCGCGAACCCGAACGCGACGTGCAGGCTGGCGAGGATCCACGAGGTCGCGCTCGGCAGCACGATCGTGGTGAGGATCTGCCGGGGACCGGCGCCCAGGATGCGCGCGTTGTCGATGAGGGTCTTGTCCACCTCGCGCGCGCCCTGGAAGGCGTTGAAGAAGACCGCGAAGAACACGAGGACCACGGCGGTGGCGACCTTGGAGGACATGCCGAGGCCGAACCAGATCACGAAGAGCGACGCGAGCACGATGCGCGGGATCGCGTTCGCGGCCTTGATGAACGGCGCGCAGACCTCGGCGAGGAAACGGCCCCGGCCGAGCAGGACGCCGAGCACCACCCCGGCCAGCGAGCCGATCACGAACCCGATGACCGCCTCCTCCAGGGTGACGGCCATCTGCTCCCAGATCGACCCGAACGCCGTGCCGGAGGTGAACCAGTCGACGATCCGGCCCCAGATGGCGCTCGGCTTGGAGTAGTAGAAGGGGTCCAGGAAGGTGCTGGCGGACAGCTCCCAGCTGCCGAGCCACAGCACGATCAGGAGCAGTCGCGTCGCGGTGATCTTGGGGGCGCGCACCCAGCCGGGGCGCCGTACGGGGGGCCGGGCCTCGGCGACGGCGGCGGGCGGGGCGGTGGCGGGGGTCTGGACGTCAGGCGACACGGCCGGCTCCTCGGGTACGGGTGATCTCGACCTCTTCGCGCAGCGAGTCCCACACCTCGCGGTAGACGGCGAGGAACGACTCCTCCAGCCGGATCTCCTCGACGCGGCGCGGGCGTTCGAGATTCACCGGGATGACGTTCTTGGTCGTGGCCGGGGCGGCGGTCATGACGACGACCGTGTCCGCCAGCGCGATCGCCTCGGTGAGGTCGTGGGTGACGAAGACCACGGCGGCCCCCGTGCCGGACCACAGGTCGAGCAGCAGGTCCTGCATGTGCTCGCGCGTCTGCACGTCGAGCGCGCTGAACGGCTCGTCCATGAGCAGGATCGACGGCTCGTTGATCAGCGTCTGGGCCAGGGCGACGCGCTTGCGCATGCCGCCGGAGAGCTGGTGGGGATAGTACCGCTCGAAGCCCGTGAGCCCGACCTTGGCGACCCACTCCCTGGCGTGCTCGCGCGCCTCCTTCTTGGCCACGCCCCGGTAGCGGGGGCCCGCGGCGACGTTGTCCAGCACGGACCGCCACGGCAGGACGGCGTCCTGCTGGAACATGTAGCCCAGTCCGCCAGGGATGCCGGTCACCGGCCTGCCCTCGACGAGTACCTCACCCCCGCTGGCGGGCGCGAGGCCCGAGATCATCGACAGGCTGGTGGACTTCCCGCAGCCGGTGGGCCCGACGACGCTGACGAACTCGCCCTTGCCGACGGTGAGGGTCATGTCCCGCGCCGCGGTGTAGTCGCGGCCGTCCCGGGTGGGGAAGCGCTTGGTGACGCCGCGCAGTTCGATGGCGGGGTTGGACGCCGGCTTCGCGGCCGGGGTGGGGGCCTCCGCTGAGGGGCCGGGGCTGGTCATGGCGTTCGACTCCTTCCGGATTCGCGTAGGTGGTCAGATCGGTGATCGAGCGCCCGAGCGGCAACCGGCTCAGAACTGGACGCGGTAACGGACGGGTCCGCCGCGTGACATACCTCGGAAACATCGGCCTGATAGTCAGTAAGGGGTAAGGCGTTCCACGGACCGTAGGGCGGTGTGACCGGCCTCACTAGGCTTGTGCCAGTTGAATGAGCAATGCGCGTAGTTCGCGTTTTGCGCCTTTTGCTCATGGGGTCATTCGCCGTGTGCGCAGGTATCGTGCTTGCCATGTCCTGGCCCGGTGACAGGCCCCGTCTGCGCTTCGCGACACAGGCCCTGCTCGTCCAGGTCGCCGTGCTTCTGCTGATCATGGGAAGCGGCTTCGCGCTGGTGGCCTACCTGCTCCACGCGGAGCTGGAGAAGCAGTACGAGCAGCGAGCACTGGCCATCGCGCGCTCGGTGGCGGCCGACGACCAGATAGTCCAGGACGTCGCCGCCCACGACCGGTCGGGCCAGGTGCAGCAGCGCGCGGAGGCCGCGCGGCGCCGCACGGGCGTGCTGTTCGTGGTCGTCGCCGACGATCACGGCATCCGCTACTCCCACCCCGACACCAGCCGCCTCGGGCAGCGGGTGAGCACCGAGCCCGAGGCCCTGAGCGGCCACGAGATCGTCACCTTCGAGCGCGGCACGCTGGGGCTGTCGGCCCGGGGCAAGGTTCCCCTGCTGAGCGGCACGGGCCGCGTGGTCGGCCAGGTCAGCGTCGGCATCGCGGCGGGCGAGGTCTCCCGGCGCATCGGCGACCTGATGCGCTCCGCCGCCGGGTTCACCGGGCTCGCCCTCGCCCTCGGCGTCGTGGCCGCCGCCGGGCTCGCCCGCCGCCTCAAGCGTCAGACCCTCGGGCTGGAGCCCACCGACCTCGCCGACCTGCTCCGCGAGCGCGAGGCCGTACTGCACGGCATCGACGAGGGCGTGCTCGCCGCGGACCCCGCCGGGCGCATCACCATCTGCAACGACGCGGCGGCCCGGCTCATCGGCGGCCGGCCCGTGCAGGGCTCCCTGGTCGCGGAGGCCGGCCTGCCGCCCGGCCTGCGCACGCTGCTGGCCGGGCGTACCAGCGCGCGGGGGGTGCTGGTGGCCACCGAGGAGCGCATGCTCGTCGTCACGGCCGCGCCCGTACGCCGCAGCGACCGCGACCTCGGCCACGTGCTGACCATGCGCGACCGCACCGACCTGGACGCGATGGCCCGCGAGCTGGACGTGGTGCGGGCGCTGTCCGACGCCCTGCGGGCACAGGCCCACGAGTACACCAACCGCCTGCACACGGTGTCGGGCCTGCTCAGCCTGGGTCACCGCGACGAGGCGATCGCCTACCTGCGAGAGCTCGCCGAGGACCCTCTGGCCACCGAGTACGGCGACGCCGGGCGGCTGCGCGACCCGTACATCCGGGGGCTGCTCGCCGCCAAGACGGCCGTCGCCTCCGAACGCGGGGTCGACCTGCGGCTGAGCGCCGACTCGTTCGTCCCCGCCCAGCTCAGGGCCCCGCTGGACGTCGTGACGATCCTCGGCAACCTGGTCGACAACGCGACGGCCGCCGCCCAGGCCGGCTCGCGGCGGCCCGCCTGGGTGGAGGTATCCCTGCTAGCCGAGGCCGACATCCTGCACATGGTCGTGGTCGACAGCGGCGACGGCGTGCCGGCGGAGGCCGTGGACCGGCTGTTCGACCAGGACTTCACCACCGCGGCCGACGACGCCCGTCCGCACGGCGTCGGCCTCGCGCTCGCCCGGCGGCTGACCCGCCGCCACTGCGGCGAGCTGTCCCTCACCCGCGCCTCGGGCGCCGACTGCGGGGCCGTCTTCGTCACCCGGCTCCCCGGGGCCATCGAGCCGCCGCCGCCCTCGCACGCGCCCGCCGAGCCCGGCTCCGCCCTCCCGTCCGGCGGCGCACCGTGATCGGCGTGCTGGTCGTCGACGACGACTTCCGGGTGGCGGACCTGCACGCGCGTTATGTCGGGCGCGTGCCCGGGTTCGAGGTCGTCGGCGTCGCCTACAGCGCCGCCGAGGCCGTCGAGCTGGCCGAGCGCCTGCGCCCCCACCTGGCGCTGCTCGACCAGTACCTCCCAGACGCCTCGGGCACGTCCATCGCCCCGCGCCTCGGATGCGACGTGATCATGCTGACCGCCGCCGCCGAGCGGGTCGTCGTACGCGAGGCGCTCCGCCGGGGGGTGGTGAACTACCTGGTCAAGCCGTTCTCCGAGGCCGACCTGGCCGAGCGGCTGCGCGCGTACGCGCGGTTCCACGGGCAGCTGGGCGGCGACCACGCCCTCGACCAGTCGGAGATCGACCGCGCCGTGCGGGTGCTGCACGAGGGCGACCGCGTGGACGCGGCGATCCGCAAGGGACGTTCGAGCCAGACGGCACGCCTGGTCATCGACGCCGTGCGCGACGCGGGCGAGCCCGTGACCGCCACGGACGTCGCCTCCCAGCTCGGGCTGTCACGCGCGACGGCCCAGCGCTACCTCTCCGACCTCGCTGCCGACGGCCGGATCACCGTGGCCCTGCGCTACGGCACCACCGGCCGCCCCGAACACCTCTACCGCTGGCCTGCCTCACCTCAGAAGTGAGCGGACTACCGGACCCGGCGGCCCGCTCTCATCCCGAAGGCGAGAGAGCTAGCGGGCGCGGCGCTCGGCGGCCTCCACGACGTTGGTGAGGAGCATCGCGCGGGTCATGGGGCCGACGCCGCCGGGGTTCGGGGCGACGAAGCCGGCGACCTCCCTGACGCCCGGCGCCACGTCGCCCGCGAGCTTGCCGTCGACCCGGGAGACGCCGACATCCAGCACGGCGGCCCCCGGCTTCACCATCTCGGGGGTGATCAGCCCAGGGACACCGGCGGCGGCCACGACGATGTCGGCCTCGCGCACCCGGGAGGGAAGGTCGTGGGTGCCGGTGTGGCACAGGGTCACGGTGGCGTTCTCGGTGCGGCGGGTGAGCAGCAGGCCGAGCGGGCGGCCGACCGTGATGCCACGGCCGATGACGGTGACGTCGGCGCCCTTGATCTGCACCCCGTACTCCTGGAGCAGCACCACGATGCCGCGCGGCGTGCACGGCAGCGGGGCGTCCACCATGTGGACGAGGCGGCCGAGGTTGATCGGATGCAGGCCGTCGGCGTCCTTCGACGGGTCCATGCGCTCGATCAGCGACTGGGTGTCGAGGTGGCGGGGCAGCGGGAGCTGCACGATGTAGCCCGTGCAGGCGGGATCGGCGTTGAGCTCGTCGATCGCCGCCTCCACCTCGGCCTGCGTGGCGGTGTCGGGAAGATCTTTGCGGATCGAGGCGATGCCGACCTCCGCGCAGTCGCGGTGCTTGCCCGCGACGTAGATCTGGCTGCCCGGGTCGTCGCCGACCAGAATCGTGCCGAGACCCGGAGTGATGCCCTGGGTGGCGAGCCTGCTCACCCGCTCCGCCAGATCAGCCTTGATCTTCGCCGCGGTGGCCTTGCCGTCGAGAATCTGCGCGCTCACAACTCGCCATCCTCCCATGCCGCCCCCTCGGACGACGCTCTGAGGGGGCGGAGCTCGGTCGAGGGATCAGTGACAGGCGGCCGGCTCCTCGCCGTCGTACCGGTCGTGGTGGGGGAACTCGTTGACGTACTTCTGGCGGCCGAGCGGCGTCAGGTCGAGGTAGTTGTAGGTGTTCAGCAGCGCCTCGGGCCCGCGCCCGTACGTCGAGTAGGTGTGGAAGACGCGGTCGCCGTCCCTGAGGAAGACGCTCAGGGCGTGCCCGTCCCCCTGCGTGAAGAACTCCATGCCCTTGCTCTCAAGGGTGGCCTTGTCCATGTAGTTGTACTCCACCGGAGCGACGGCCTCGTCGTTGCTGGCGTGGAAGTCGTAGTTGAAGTCGCCGCCCTCGGAGGAGTACCACGGCACGCTCCAGCCCATGCGCCCCCTGAACCGCTCGATGCTCGCCAGCGGCGCCCGAGAGACCAGCGCCAGCGAGGTGTCGCAGCTGTGCAGGTGCCGCAGGTCGCCGACGCTGTCGACCAGGAACGAGCAGCTCGTGCACCCCTGGTCGGTGTCGTGGAGCCACATGAAGTGGTAGACCATTAGCTGGCGGCGGCCGTCGAACAGGTCGATCAGGCCCGCCTTGCCCCCCGGCCCCTGTAAGACGTAGTCCTTGTCGATCTCGACCATGGGCAGTGCCCGGCGCTCGGCGTGGAGGGCGTCCCTCGCCCGGCTGGCCTCCTTCTCCTTCACGAGCAGCGCCTTGCGTGCCTTGAGCCATTCGTCGCGTGAGGTGATCGTCGGCAGTTCCACGGGGTTCTCCTTCGGACGTGAGTCGAACGGCACCGGCGCCATCTGTACGGGTAGACCCTGCGGACGGCGCGAACTCGTCGCCGCCCCGCTCTATAAGGTAAACCGGCCGCCCCTCGCCCTAGGGGCACCCCTGAAACGGGCGCCCCCGGGCCATGTCCTTCGACAGGCACGGGGGCGCGGATGTTGTCCCGCGACACGTTTGACCACGTAAGCCCACACTCGCTTCCAGGGGGCGGGCGGCGGTCCGCGCCCCCTGGAGCGGACACCATCAGTGGAAGAAGTGGCGGGTGCCCGTGAAGTACAGCGTGATCCCCGCCTTGGAGGCGGCCTCGATGACCTCCTCGTCGCGGATCGACCCACCGGGCTCGACGACGGCCGTGACCCCGGCGTCGATGAGCACCTGAAGCCCGTCGGCGAAGGGGAAGAACGCGTCGGAGGCCGCCACGGACCCCCGGGCGCGGTCACCGGCGCGCGACACGGCCAGATGAGCCGAGTCGACCCGATTGACCTGGCCCATGCCCACGCCCACCGTGGCACCGTCGCGCGCGAGCAGGATCGCGTTCGACTTCACCGAGCGGCAGGACTTCCACGCGAACGCCAGATCGGCGAGCGTCTCGGGCGAGGCCGCCTCCCCCGCCCTGAGCTCCCACGTGGACGGGTCGTCGCCGGGGGCGTCCACCCGGTCGACCGTCTGGACGAGCAGGCCGCCGTCGACGCGGCGGAACTCCGCCGGGTTGGACGGGCCGGCGGGGCAGCGCAGCAGCCGGATGTTCTTCTTCCTGGTCAGCACGGCCAGCGCCTCGGGAGCGAACGAGGGCGCCACGACGACCTCGGTGAAGATCGGCGCGATCTGCTCGGCCAGCGCCTCGGTCACCTCGCCGTTCACCGCGATCACACCGCCGTACGCCGACACCGGGTCGCACTCGTGCGCCTTGCGATGGGCCTCGGCGACGTCGGCGCCCACCGCGAGCCCGCACGGGTTGGCGTGCTTGATGATCGCGACGGCCGGCTCGGAGAAGTCCCACGCGGCCCGCCAGGCGGCGTCCGCGTCGACGTAGTTGTTGTAGGACATCTCCTTGCCGTGCAGCTGCTCGGCGTTCGCGAGGCCGTCCCGGCCGCCGGAGTACAGCGCGGCGCCCTGGTGAGGGTTCTCGCCGTACCGCAGCACGGCCCTGCGCTTCCAGGCCGCGCCCATGAAGGACGGCCAGGCGCTCTCGTCGTCGGTGGCGTAGACGCCGGCGAACCACGAGGCCACGGCCGTGTCGTACGACGCGGTGGTCGCGTAGGCCTGGGCGGCGAGACGGCGGCGCTGGGTCTCGGTGAAGCCGCCCTCCTCGATGGCCCTCAGCACGTCGCCGTACCCGCGCGGGTCGACGACCACGGCGACCGTGCCGTGGTTCTTGGCCGCCGCGCGGATCATGGCGGGACCGCCGATGTCGATCTGCTCCACGCACTCCGGCGCGGACGCCCCGGAGGCCACCGTCTCCTGGAAGGGGTAGAGGTTGACCACGACCAGCTCGAACGGCTCGATCTCCAGCTCTTCGAGCTGCTTGACGTGGGAGGGGTCCGAGCCGTCGGCCAGCAGGCCCGCGTGCACCCTCGGGTGCAGGGTCTTGACCCGGCCGCCGAGGCACTCGGGGAAGCCGGTCAGCGACTCGACGGGGGTCACCGGCACGCCGAACGAGGCGATCTTCGACGCCGTGCCCCCCGTGGACACGATCTCGACGCCCGCGGCGTCCAGAGCCCGGGCCAGCTCCTCCAGCCCGGACTTGTCATATACCGTGATCAGCGCGCGCCGGATGGCGATGCGGCTCACTTCGTGCTCCTCCCTGTTTCCGGGACGTCCAGGGCTCCTGGACGGGCCGGAGATTGCGACTGGCTCAGCGAAACCGGCTCGCCCGGAGCTTCCGGCACCGGGTCGGCGGCCGGGCCCAGGCGGGCGTGACGGCCCGCCACGGTCCAGCCGTCCCGGGCCATGCGGCCCACGACCTCGACGAGCAGGCGGCGTTCGACGATCTTGATGCGCTCGTGGAGCGCGTCCTCGTCGTCTCCGTCCAGCACGGCCACGGCCTCCTGGGCGATGACCGGGCCGGTGTCCACGCCCGCGTCGACGAGGTGGACCGTGCACCCGGTCACGCGCACACCGTACGCGAGCGCCTCGGCGACCGCGTGCGCGCCGGGGAACGCCGGCAGCAGGGCCGGATGGGTGTTGACGACCGAGAAGGCGTGGAGCACCTCGGGGCCGAGGATCTTCATGAAGCCCGCCGAGACGACGAGGTCGGGCTCGTGGGAGGCGATCTCCGCACGGAGCGCCTCGTCCCAGGCCGCTCGCGACGGGAAGTCGGCCAGCTTGACGACGAAGGTCGGGAGGCCCGCGCGCCGCGCGCGGGCGAGGCCCTCGATGCCGTCACGGTCGGCGCCGACGGCGACGACGCTAGCGCCGTATGCGTCAGCAGCGGCGGCATCCATCAGGGCCTGTAGGTTGGTCCCCGAACCGGAGACGAGGACGACGAGGCGAGCCGACAGGGCTGCACTCCTTCGGGGCGACGTTGACGGGTACGGCTGTCAGCGTATCGGCCCGCTCGCTCCAAGACGCAGAGGAGGTCAGGTGCTACCACCCGCGGAGACTTCGGGGGTCGAGGTCGGGCGCCGGGCGCTACTGCTTTCGATAGGCGCGCTGGCGCTGACACTGCTGGTTCCCGTGATGGGCCTGGCCCTGGGCGTCTTCTCGATCATCGTGTGCTTCCGGGCGTGGCGGACGCAGTCCGCGAAGCGCCGGCCCGTGATCATGCCTGCGGTGGGGTTACTGGTCTCGATCGTCTCGATCGTCATGGCGGCGTCGGTGGCGTGGTTCCAGATGTACTTCAGCGGCGAGCTCACCGCCTACACCGAGTGCATGAAGGGCGCGGGCACGGCGACGTCCCAGCAGGCGTGCGTCACCGGGCTCGAACAGGCGATGGAGCGCAGGCTCCCGTTCATCCCAAAGGGCAGCCTGCGATTCCCCTTCGCTCCATAAATCCTCGGATCGGGCCACCGCCGAGACGGACGCATCAGCCTTTATATGGAGATATCCCGGTAACGAGTGTCGGCATCCGCCGGGTCGCTCCAGGTCGACCACGTGACCCGTGCGCATGCCCGTGAAGCCAAGGAGAACCTGTGAACGTCTGCACGCACCTCGAACTCATCCGCGACGTCGAGCCGCACACCGTCCTCGGCTGCGAGGAGTGCCTGGCGACAGGGTCGCGATGGGTCCACCTGCGCACCTGCCTGACCTGCGGGCACGTCGGCTGCTGCGACTCCTCGCCCAACCGGCACGCGACCCGCCACTACGCCACCATCGGGCATCCGATCGCCGAGTCGTTCGAGCCCGGCGAGGACTGGGCGTGGTGCTACCCCGACGAGATCCTGTTCGAGCCGTCCCCGAGCGGCGAGGGATCACGCGCCCACGCCTAGCCTGCCCGGTGGTCGCGGGCCGTACTCCGGCCGCGTCCGGCGATCAGGGGTCGCGGTCCCACGCGTACGGATCGACGTAGATGATGTGACCGCCGCGGTCGTCGGACTCGTCCACGATGTCGCGGCGCGGCGGCCGCGGCTCCTCGCGCTTGCCGTCCGCCTTGCCCTTCGCGGCGGCCGGCCTCGTGCCCGGCGGCCCCTTCTTCGCCGGGCCCTTCCCCGTGACGAGCCCTTTGCCCGCGGGAGCCTTCCCCGGTATGGGCTCGAAGGTCTCGGCCGCGGCGGAGGCGTGCTCGTCGGCCCAGTCGGCGCGGATCACCGGGATGGGCTGGGTGTCGGCCTCCGTGGCGTCCATCCAGTGGCCCGGAAGCCTGCTGGTGGCCGGGGGTGTGGCCAGCTTCACCTTGCTCGCCACCTTGACGATGGCGTCCCCGGCCTTGCGTACGGGTGCCGGAGCGGGGACCCGGGCGCCGTGGAAGATCAGCCACCAGTTGGCCAGCCCTGCGGAGATGCCCGCGGCGACGCCGACCTCCAGGGCGACAGACAGCGCCACCTCCCAGGCGGAGGGCCCCACGGCCGACAGGCGAGCGCCCCCGAGCGGGCCGCCCGCGAGCGCCGCGAGCGTCCCGGCCGACAGCCCGGTGGCGAGCCCGCAGACGAACCCCCACAGCGGCGCCGACTCGAAATGGGGGGTCGGCGCGATGCGCGCCACGACCACCCCCGCGACCGCCCCCGCCAGGAACGGGATCGCGAGCACTCCCATGATCCACGGAGACGTCACGCCCGAGTCGGGCAGCCCGCCGAGTATCGGCAGGGCCGGCATGGTGCCGAGCTGGACCCCGGTGGGCGCGACGAGAGTGCCGGTGCCGAGAGCGAACCCCGGCCCGCTGATGTACGCCACGCCCCAGATCACGAAGTTGATGAGGTAGAGCGTCTGCACGAGCAGCAGGAGCAGCCCGCCGATGAAACCGGGTGCCAGCAGCTCCGACAGCCGCTGGATCTGCCCGAAGTTCATGACGACCGCCGCGAGCACGAGCACCAGCCCCGCCGCGAGCATCGTCGTGAGGGCGACGGCCGTGCCGACGACGACCGACCTCGCGCGCTCGGGAAGCAGCCGGAGCATCGAACGCCAGGGACCGATGGTCCGCGCCGTCGCCAGCGACCCCGCGACGAACGCCAGCACGAGGTGGCTCAGCAGGGCCTCTCCCACGAACGGCTGGGTGACGTTGTTCTGCGCCACCAGCGCGATCACCCCGGCGAGCAGCGCGTACGGCGCGGCCAGCGAGATGCCCGCCTGGGCGATCAGCACGAGCTGGGCACGGCGCCGGGCGTTGGCGAGATCCTTGGGGCTTCCCTTCGGCAGCCGGGCCGGCAGGCGCAGCCGCAGGTCGGCGTCCCGCGCCATCCAGATCGCCGCACGGTACAGCAGGGCGGCGGGCAGCACCATCAGGCCGAGGGGCAGCAGGCCGACCCGTCCGCCGGGAATGGCGAACCCGGCGTGGTGCGCGGCCAGCCACACCTGGCAGGCCGCCCTGAACACCCCGGGAAGCCCCTGCCCGAACGCCCCGCGGGGCGCGGCGATCCACCCGATGAGGGTGAGCGTGGTCAGGACGGCGAGGCCGACGCCCAGGGTCCAGGCGGCGGCGAGCATCCCGGAGACGGGCAGCGGACGGCGGGCCTCGTCGTCGTCACTCCCGCTCCCCCCGAGGGGGATGCGGCTGAGCACGGTGCGGGGGGCCGCCCGGAGCTGGTCGAGAAGGGCCGTCACAGTAGTCGATGTTCTCAGGATGTACGGCCCCGGCGGGCCTAGCGCGCCCGCGTGTCGCCCCCTTTGTCCCCGGAGTGATCGACCGTCCCCTCTCACCACTCCGTTCGCGCCCAAGACGCGAAGAACGCCCGGCCGAGATGGCCGGGCGTTCTTCGCGTATCGCTTGCCGCGTGCGGGCTGAGCCCCTCATTTGCCGCGTGCGGGGTGAGCCGCTCATTTGCCGCGTGCGGGGTGAGCCGCCCGCTTGCCGCCTGCGGGGTGAGCCGTCAGCGGGAGCGCATGACCTCGCGCATGAGGCGGGCGGTCTCGCTGGGGGTCTTGCCGACGCGGACGCCGACCTTCTCCAGGGCTTCCTTCTTGGCCTGGGCGGTGCCCGCCGAGCCGGACACGATGGCCCCGGCGTGACCCATGGTCTTGCCCTCAGGAGCGGTGAACCCCGCCACATAGGCCACGACCGGCTTGGTCACGTGCTCCTCGATGTAGGCAGCCGCGCGCTCCTCGGCGTCCCCGCCGATCTCGCCGATCATCACGATCGCCTCGGTCTCCGGGTCGGCCTGGAAGGCCTCCAGCGCGTCGATGTGCGTCGTGCCGATCACCGGGTCGCCCCCGATGCCCACCGCCGTGGAGAACCCGATGTCCCGCAGCTCGTACATCAGCTGGTAGGTCAGCGTGCCCGACTTGCTCACCAGGCCGATGCGGCCCGCCGAGGTGATGTCGGCCGGGATGATCCCCGCGTTGGACGCGCCGGGAGAGGCGATGCCGGGGCAGTTCGGCCCGATGATCCGGGTCTTGGCGCCCTTGGAGATCGCGTAGGCCCAGAACTCGGTGCTGTCGTGGACCGGCACGCCCTCGGTGATGACGACGGCGAGGGGGATCTCGGCTTCGATCGCCTCGATGACGGCGGACTTGGTGCCCGCCGGCGGGACGAAGATCACGGTGACGTCGGCGCCCGTGGCGGCCATGGCCTCGGCCACGGTCGCGAAGACCGGGAGCTCGACGCCGTCGAAGTCAACGGTCGTGCCGGCCTTGCGGGGGTTCGTACCCCCGACGACCTTGGCACCGGCCTTGAGCATACGACGGGTGTGCTTCGACCCCTCGGACCCCGTGATGCCCTGCACGATGATCTTGCTGTTCTCGGTCAGCCAGATTGCCATTACGCACCTACCGCAGCGAGCTCGGCGGCGCGCTTGGCCGCTTCGTCCATCGTGTCGACGAGTTCGACGCGGGCCAGTGCCGCGTCGGACAGGATCTGCCGCCCGAGGGTGGCGTTGTTGCCGTCCAGCCGGACGACGAGGGGGTGGGTCACGGTCTCGCCCCGGTCGTCGAGCAGCTTGAAGGCCGAGACGATGCCGTTGGCGACCGCGTCACACGAGGTGATGCCGCCGAAAACGTTCACGAACACCGACTTGACGCTCGGGTCGGAAAGAACGATCTCCAGGCCATTGGCCATGACCTCCGCCGAGGCGCCGCCGCCGATGTCGAGGAAGTTGGCCGGCTTCTGCCCGCCGTACTGCTCGCCCGCGTAGGCGACGACGTCGAGGGTCGACATGACCAGGCCCGCGCCGTTGCCGATGATGCCGACGGAACCGTCGAGCTTGACGTAGTTGAGGTCCTTCTCCTTGGCCCTGGCCTCCAGCGGGTCCTCCGCGGCCTTGTCGGCGTAGGAGCCGTGCTCGGCCTGGCGGAAGGAGGCGTTGTCGTCGAGGGTGACCTTGCCGTCGAGCGCCTTCACCTGACCGTCCTCGGTCAGGATCATGGGGTTCACCTCGACCAGCGTGGCGTCCTCGTCGACGAAGACCGCCCAGATCTTCTCGATGATGTCGGCGGCGCCGTCGAGCGCCGCCTCGGGGAGGCCGCCCGCCTGCGCGATCTCACGAGCCCGGTCGCGGTCGACGCCGGTCAGCGGGGAGACCGGGATCTGGGCGACCTTGTCGGGCGAGGTGTGCGCGACCTCTTCGATCTCCATGCCGCCCGCGGCGGAGCAGATGGCGAGGAAGGTGCGGTTCGCGCGGTCGAGCAGGAAGGAGAAGTAGTACTCCTCCGCGATCGCGCTGGCCTCCTCGACGAGGACCTTGTGGACGGTGTGGCCCTTGATGTCCATACCGAGGATGTCGGTGGCCTTCTGCTCGGCGTCAGCGGCGTCGGAGGCGACCTTGACGCCTCCGGCCTTGCCCCTGCCCCCGGTCTTGACCTGGGCCTTGACGACAACGCGACCGGTCAGCTGCTCTGCTGCCGCGCGTGCCTCCTCCACGGTGTGCGCGACGACGCCGCGCGGCACCGGGATGCCATACTCCGCGAAGAGCTCCTTCGCCTGATGTTCGAACAGGTCCACGAGGGTCCGTCCTTGCTTGTCCGGCTGACTTCTTCTCTACGTTGAGGGCCAGACCTCGGGGCACCCGCGATCTGCCGGAAGCCTGGCCTCAGAAGCCTAGCCGCCACCGGGACCTGGAACGCTCGCCGGGGGGCCTTTACCCCGTGGCCCCGGGTAATGAGATACGGCGAATTTTCACAAATTTCACAAAAGGCGGCCCTGACCCGCTTTTGTCATGACCGGTCGCACTTACTCCCGAGCCGGCGTCGGGTCACCCCCACGCCGGCCGGGATGTGGCCCCGCTTTCGCCGCTATCGCGCCTCTTCGCGAAGCGCCGGATGGTCGCGCCAGGCGGGCAACGTGCGCATGTACGCCTTGGTAGCCGTCTCGGCCTCGGCGCGCGACTGGCCGGTGCGCTGGGTCTGCCACTGCACCATCCGCTCGAACCGCTCCTCGAACGGCTGCAGGGCCCCCTCGGGCGCGCAGCGCGCGCACCAGGCGCCGTCCGGGTGGCCGGGCGCGTGGTCCTCCGCGGTCGCCATCGTCATCCCGCAGCTCTCGCAGGTCTCGACGCTCATCGTTCTTCCTCTCCGAGAAGGGCCCGCAGTCCTTCCACGAGCCCTCGCCTTTCCTGTTCTGTCATCCGCCTCACCGCCCGCGCCAGCGCGTCGTCCTCCAGGACCCTCGGACGCACGGCGGCAGCCGCCGTGCGTCCCTCGTCGGTCACCCAGACGAAGACGCGGCGCCGGTCGCGCTCGTCCCGGATCCGGGCGACCAGGCCGCGCTCCTCGACCCGGTCGACGAGCTCGGTGGTCGCGGCCTTGGACAGGCGCAGGTGCTCGGCCAGCTCTCCCACGGTGAGCGGGCCCGAGGCGGTCAGGTGCCCGAGGACGGCGTGCATCCGGGCGGTCAGCCCCGATCCGGCCACGGGCCGGGCCGACGCCTTGAACCGCCGATAGACCGCCGGGTACAGCCGGGCGATCTCAGCGGCCGCCTCTTTCTCCTCCATGGCCCCACAAAGTTCGTACCTTGATATTTCGTGCACGAACCTTAATTCGCCTAGAAGCCATCTGTCCAGTACGAGTCGTGATTTTCCCGTGATCTTGACTCGCGAGAATGCTCGGACCCTCGACGACGGGGAGAGGGTCTTGTAACGGGAGGAACCCCCCAATGAGGCGATTGATCGCCCTAGCCGCGACCGCTCTGGTGGCACCCGCGCTGGCGATGGCCGCGCCGTCCACCGCGCACGCGGCCCCTACGACCGCGATGGCCGCCCCCAAGAACCCGGTGGACGCCCTGCGGCTGCAGTTCGCGAAGAAGACCACCGTCCGCATGGACGAGGACACGCGCATGAAGCTCGACGGCGAGGACCTGTTCCGGTACCGCCAGGTGGGCGTCCTGCGCTTCGGGAAGTCGGGTGTCGACGCCTACGACACCAAGACCGTCTCGAACTTCGGCGGCGAGGGCGGCGCCTCCACCGTCCGCGTGATCGTGCTGAACGGCAAGGCCTACCTGAAGAGCCCGCTGTACGACGACCTCCTGCCCGCCGGCAGGACGTGGGTGCGCACCAGCGCCGCCGCGGCCGGAACCACCAGCAGCATGATCGACATCCTCCAGCCGAAGGTGCTGAAGGCCGTCCTCGGGAGCACGAAGACCAAGGGGAACGGCGGCACGGTCGGCGGTGCCAGGACCACCCTGCTCCGCGGCTCGATCACGCTGGCCCAGCTCGCCAAGGTGTCGCCGACGGTGGCCGGCCTCGCCAAGTCGCTCAAGGCCAAGAAGACCGTCACGCTGCCCTGGAAGCTGTGGGTCGGAGGCGACCAGTTGCCCCGCCGGTTCCAGACCGTCTTCCCGCTGTCCACCAGCCCGCTCGTCGGCGACATCTCCATCACCACCGACGCACGCTTCACCTCCTGGGGCGGCAAGGTCGCCATCAAGGCGCCCCCTGCCGACCTCGTCGTCGACGAGAACGACCTCGACAGCGACCTTCCTGAGACGACCCCCGACTTCACCACCACCATCACCGGTGCGGCCACGCGGGAGCGCTGAGCGCTCGCCCCCCAGCCATCCAGCAGAGGAAGAATTGTCCATGAGGCGATTGATCGCCACACTCACCTGCGTCGCCGCGGCCGTGCTGATCGCTCCGGCGACCGCTGCCACCGCGAACGCGCAGACCAAGGCCGCCACTCCTCTCGACGCGCTCACCCAGCGGCTCGTCAAGGACCACGGCATCAAAGTGACCAGCCGCTACGCCCTCGGGTGGGAGGGCAAGACGCAACTCGACTGGCGGGAGAGCGGCAGCGTCCAGCTCGGCGCAGCCGGGATCGTCGCGTCGGACACGACGGGCAGGTACACCCGTTACCCCGACCCCAAGCAGGCCAAGGAGATGGCGAAGCCGGGCCGCGCCCTCACCCTCAAGAACGCCACCTACGTCTCAGGCCCGTACTACGAATCCTGCCTGCCCGAGGGGAAGACCTGGATCCGGTACACGGGCAAGGACGCCCTCGTGCCGGGCCCATCGACCTTGGTGGACATCCTCGACCGCCGGTCGTACAAGGCCCTGCTCGCCACCACCTCGGTCAAGCGTCCCGGCGGAAAGGTGGACGGAACGGCGACCACGCTGTACACCGGCTCCATCGCCTACGGCACGGTGTACAAGGTTTCCCCGGTGCTCCAGAAGATGCCGGGCTGGAAGCCGAACGCCGCCCTGGCGAAGGTCAAGGTGGGCTGGAAGCTGTGGGTCGGGAAGGACCTGCTCGCCCGTCGCCTCATCACCACGTTCGAGGTGAAGCAGGGCCGCGGCTCGTCGTGGAAGAACGTCGTGGACACCGAGTACTCGTCCTGGGGGGCGAAGGTCTCCCTGACGGCACCGCCCGCCGGCGACGTGGTCGACGCGGACGACCTCGGCACCGACCTTCCGGACAGCCGTGACCTCACCACGATGGTCCCGAGCATGGCCTCGCCCGAGCGCTGATCGCCCCACAGGAGTGAAGCTCATGATCAAACGATCGGGCGCCCGGCAGGTACATCGCGATCAATAGGACCACGGTGTCGAACGGAGGCCCGGTGAGAATCCTCACCGGGCCTTTCCGCGTCAGCGCCGATCGACGGCGGTCTCCGGACGACAGCGTCAGAACTTTCGAGGGGTGCGTAGGCGAGCCTCAGAGCTTTCGAGGGTGCGTAGGCGAGAGCCTCAGAGCTTTTCGAGGGGGGCGTAGGCGAGGAGGAGGGTCTTCTCGCCGCCCGAGCCGAAGTCGATTTTGACCTTGGTCTTCTCGGCCATGCCGTCGACCGTGACCACGGTGCCGAGCCCGAAGGTGTCGTGGGAGACGCGGTCGCCCGGGCTGAGGTTCGGGATCACCCGACCGCCGGCCTTCTTGGGGGCGGGAGCCGTGCGGCTCTGGCGCGAGGTCGCGGCGCTCCAGGCGCTCTTCTCGGGGTCGCTGCGCCAGTCGAGCAGGTCGGACGGCACCTCGGCGAGGAACCTGGACGCGGGGTTGAACGCGGGAGACCCCCACGAGCTGCGGACGGCGGCACGCGAGACGTAGAGCCGCTGCTGGGCCCGGGTGATGCCGACATACGCCAAGCGGCGCTCCTCCTCCAGCTCACGCGGCTCGCCGAGGGACCGCATGTGGGGGAAGACGCCGTCCTCCAGGCCGGTGAGGAACACCACCGGGAACTCCAGCCCCTTGGCGGTGTGCAGGGTCATCAGCGTGACGACGCCCTGGTGGTCCTCGCCCTCGGGGATCTGGTCGGCGTCGGCCACCAGTGAGACCTGCTCCAGGAAGTCGACGAGCGTGCCCTCGGGGTTGGCCTCCTCGAACTCCTGCGCCACGGAGATCAGCTCGTTGAGGTTCTCCAGGCGGCTCTCGTCCTGCGGGTCGCCGGAGGTCTCCAGCTCGGTGCGGTAGCCCGTGCTGGACAGGACCTCCTCGGCCAGCTCGGAGATCGACAGCTCCTTGCCGCGCAGGTCGTCGAGCAGCGCGACGAACTCCCTGATCGCGTTGAGGGAACGGGTGGCCAGGCCGGGGGCCTCGTCGGCACGCCGGAGCGCCTCCCAGAAGCCGACGCGCTCGCGGCCGGCGAACGCCTCGATCATCGCCTCGGCCCGGTCGCCGATGCCGCGCTTGGGGACGTTGAGCACGCGCCGCAGCGACACCATGTCGGTGGGGTTGGCGAGCACCCGGAGGTAGGCCAGCAGGTCGCGGACCTCCCTGCGCTCGTAGAAGCGCACGCCCCCGACCACCTTGTAAGGCAGGCCGGTGCGGATGAAGATCTCCTCGAACACGCGGGACGCGGCGTTGGTGCGGTAGAAGACCGCCACCTGGCCAGGCGTCACGTCATCTTCGTCGGAGAGGCGGTCGACCTCCTGAGCGACGAACATGGCCTCGTCGTGCTCGTTGTCGGCGACATACCCGATGATCTTGGGCCCGGCGCCCTGGTCGGACCAGAGGTTCTTGGGCTTGCGGCTCTCGTTGCGCGAGATCACGGCGTTGGCGGCCGACAGGATCGTCTGGGTGGAGCGGTAGTTCTGCTCCAGCAGGATCGTGTGGGCGTCCGGGTAGTCGCGCTCGAACTCCAGGATGTTGCGGATCGACGCGCCCCGGAAGGCGTAGATCGACTGGTCGGCGTCGCCCACCACGCACAGCTCGGCGGGATCGACCGTGCCCCGGACGAGGTCGCCGTCGGCGGTGCGCACCTCGGGACGGCCGACCAGCTCCCTGACCAGGATGTACTGCGCGTGGTTGGTGTCTTGGTACTCGTCGACCATGACGTGGCGGAACCTGCGGCGGTAGTGCTCGGCCACCTCGGGGAAGAGCTGGAACAGGGTGACCGTGAGCATGATGATGTCGTCGAAGTCCATCGCGCCGGCCTCGGTGAGCCTGCGCTGGTAGGCACGATAGGCCTCGGCGAGCGTGCGCTCCAGATGCGTCTGCGCCTTCTCGGCGGCCGTCTCGTAGTCGATCAGCTCGTTCTTGAGGTTGCTGACCTGCGCGGAGAACGAGCGCGGCGGGTAACGCTTGGGGTCGAGGTCGAGCTCGCGGCAGACCATCGCCATCAGCCGCTGGGAGTCGGCCTGGTCGTAGATGGAGAAGCTGGAGGTGAACCCGAGCCGCTTGGCCTCCCTGCGCAGGATGCGGACGCAGGCGCTGTGGAAGGTCATCACCCACATGGCCTTGGACCTCGGGCCGATGAGCTTGTCGACCCGCTCCTTCATCTCCCTGGCGGCCTTGTTGGTGAAGGTGATCGCGAGAATCTCCTGAGGCTGGACGTCGCGCTCGGAGAGCAGGTAGGCGATGCGGTGGGTGAGCACCCGTGTCTTCCCGGAGCCGGCACCCGCGACGATCAGGAGCGGGCCGCCCGCATGGACGACGGCGTCTCGCTGCTGCGGGTTGAGCCCGTCGAGCAGCGGATGATCAACGGTGGGATTCATGGCTCGGGTCGACACGCCCCTAGATTATGGCCGCCCACCGACAATGGGAGCCTCTTCGGGCATCGCCCCAACCGCCGGTACGGCTCGACCGGCCAGGCATTGCCACTTCAAGCTGGAAATATCGAGAGATGGTCATTTGTTCACCGCCCTATGAACCGAGGAGGACGATCGTGACCGCACTGGACGACGCCGATATCAGCACGATTCTCGTGGTGACCGCGCACCCTGACGACGTGGACTTCGGGGCAGCGGGCACGATCGCGACGTTCACCGACAAGGGTATCCAGGTCGTGTACTGCATCGTGACCGACGGCGACGCCGGCGGATTCGACCGCGCGCTGGACAACGGCGGCATGGCCGCGCTGCGGCGGGCCGAGCAGACCGAGGCCGCCAGACGGGTCGGGGTGAAGGACATCCGCTGGCTCGGATACGCCGACGGCACCGTGGAACCGACCCTCGGCCTGCGCCGCGACATCGCGCGCGTGATCCGCCAGGTCCGTCCCGACCGGGTCATCACCTCGACGCCGGAGCGCAACTACGCCCGCATCGGGCCGAGCCACCCCGACCACCGCGCGGTCGGCGGCGCGACCCTCGACGCCGTCTACCCCGACGCGCGCAATCCGTACGCCTTCCCTGAACTCCTGGTCGAGGAGGGGCTGGAGGCGTGGTCGGCCCGCGAGGTGTGGCTGACGGGCGGCCAGGCGAACGACCACTACGTCGACGTCACGGCGACCGTGGACCGCAAGATCGCGGCTCTGCGAGCACACGAGAGCCAGACCGCCCACCTGGAGACCCTGGAGGACTTCGTCAAGGGCTGGCTCGCGATGAACGCCCAGGCGGCCGGGCTGCCCGAGGGCAGCTACGCCGAGGGTTTCCAGGTGGTCCCCACCGGCTGAGGGCTCCGGCCGCTCAACCGGTCGAGCCGTCTGGCGGACCGGGCGGCGAGGAAGCCGAGCGAGTTGGTGGCCAGGTGGAACAGGGACGGCGCCGTCAGTCCCCCGCGCCGCCGGAGCTCGTGGAAGAACACCCCCGCCAGGCCGGTGGAGACGACGGACCCCGCGACGAGCCGCGCGGCCGCGCTCCCACCGGCCCCCTCGCCGTTCCCGCGAGAGCCCGCCACGGTGCCGTCCGTACGCGAGCCCGCGTCGGCGAGGCCGCTGAGCGCCGGGTTGGCCGCCGCCATGTCCAGGGCCGGGAGGATGTGCCAGAGCCCGAAGAGGGCCGAGGAGCCCGCGACCGCCACGCCAGCACCATACGAGCGCCGCAGCACGGCCGGCAGCACTCCCCTGAACGCGACCTCCTCCAGCAGGACCGTGCCCAGCGGGACCTGCACGAGGACCTCCTCCGCGAGGCGGGCGCGCGACAGCCCAAGAGCCCGTTCGTCGCGGAAGAAACGCCGGGTCGAGGGCAGCAGGACGCCACAGGCGTACACCGCGGCGACGGCGCCGGCCAGCGCCCCTCCGAGTTTCACTCCCCCGCGCCCGTCCTGGAACCCCATCTGTGCCAGGGACAGGCCGGACCGGCGGGCCAGGACCACCAGCGTGCCCGCCGCCAGGGCCGAGGTCACGGGCGCGAGCCGGCGGGCTACGCGGTTGTTGAGCACGTTGACCGCCACGAGCACGGCCACGGCCGCGGGCAGGGGATCACCGGACACGGGGGCGGGGGCATCATGGGTCATGAGGCGGCGCGCTGCCTCCAGCCGCGGGGAAAGCGCAGCCGGCGGCGCTCGGCCGTCGTGAGGCCTCCCCAGATGCCCTCGGACTCCCCCGCACGCACGGCATAGGCGCGGCACTCCACGATCACCGGGCACGTGGCGCAGATGGCCTTCGCCCGTGCCTCCTGGTCGGGGAACGGGGCGTCGGGGAAGAACAGCTCCGGATCGGCCCCCCGGCAGGACCCCCGGGCCGCCCAGCCGGCCCCGCGGACGGTTTCCGTACCCATGACCACCTCCCTGGCCTGCGCCTACACCGTCAGGCTATGGGCTGCGCCGTGACGGCACATCCATCTGGCGGTGTATCCGGGAATTTCGCCCGTCCCCGTCTCGGCGTATGTCAGCATGCGTCGACGCCGGTGTTGAAGCCCCCGGCGAACGCCTGCTGGCGCTGGATCGGGGTGCCGTGGGCGTCCTCACGCCACCACGCCTCGCTCGGGTCCCCCGCCGCGGCGAGGTTGGTGAGCAGCTCCGCGTCATCGCCGCTCTCGGCCTCCAGCATCTTGGAGTCGATCATGCCCCGGAGCGCGCCACCGGCGTAGCAGTCGGCCTGGAGCTCCCGCTGGATGCTCAGGCCGAAGTCGCGCATGAGCTGGGCCTGGACGGCGTGGCCGACCTCGTGAGGGATGATCACGTACACCGCCCCGTCGCCCATCTTGTCGTAGAGCGAGCGCATCCACGCCTCGTCGTACGCGATGAAGTGCCCGACCGGGCAGTAGAAGGCGTTCTCGGGCACGGAGGGCTGGCCGCCGCAGGCGGGGCCGTTCTCCCCGGAGTACGGCACGAAATCCTGCAGGGGGCGGTATGCGCGGCCCGTGGCCTCGAACTTCCGCTGCCAGTAGCGCTCGGTGAAGGTCCGCGCGAGCTGGACGTCCTCCTCGAACGTCTGCCCGAGGGCCTGGGGCGACCGGGAGGCCTCGGGCCGTGGGCTCGGCGCGGAGAACTGGTCCTTCCAGAAGTCCACGGACGAGCAGCCGGCCGCCAGCACGGCCGCGAGGAGGATCGGCAGAAGCGCGCGAGTGGTCACACGACCAATCTTGGCCGACCCGTCACGCACCCGCGTGGGCATTGCTCAGACGAGACGCCGGGCGGTGGCCCAGCGCGACAGCTCGTGACGGTTGGAGAGCTGGAGTTTGCGCAGGACGGAGGAGACGTGGGTCTCCACCGTCTTCACCGAGATGAAGAGCTCCTTCGCGATCTCCTTGTACGCGTAGCCCCGCGCGATCAGCCGTAGCACCTCGCGCTCGCGCGTCGTCAGGGAGTCGAGCTCGGGATCGATGGAGGGCGCCTCGGTGGAGGCGAAGGCATCCAGCACGAACCCGGCCAGGCGCGGCGAGAACACCGCGTCGCCCTCCGAGACCCGCACGATCGCGTCGGTCAGCTCGCGGCCGCTGATCGTCTTGGTGACGTACCCGCGGGCGCCGCCGCGGATGACGCCGATCACGTCCTCGGCCGCGTCGGAGACCGACAGCGCCAGGAACCGGACGGAGGACCCCGAGCCGAGCACCCGGCGCAGCACCTCCTGGCCGCCACCCCCGGGCATGTGGACGTCGAGCAGGATCACGTCGGGCTTGAGCGACTCGATGGCCGCCACCGCGGACTCGACGTCCTCGGCCTCACCGACCACCTCGATCTGGGAGCCCAGCTCGGCGCGCACTCCCGACCGGAAGAGCCGGTGGTCGTCCACGATCAGTACCTTGACCATACTCACGGCTCCCTCGAACACCGGGCCAGATCGTGGATCACGACTGCTCCCGCTTCATCGTCAGCATTACTTCGGTTCCCTCGCCCGGTCCAGTCTTGATGCGGGCGCTGCCGCCGTGACGCTCCATCCGGCCGATGATCGACTGGCGGATGCCCATGCGGTCGTCGGGAACGTCCTCCATATTGAAGCCCTTGCCGCGATCCCTGACGAACACGGTGATCTCGCCCGCCTCCACCTCGGCGTAGACGGAGATCACCGGCGCCTCGGCGTACTTGGCGGCGTTGACCATGGCCTGCCGCGCGGCGTGCAACATCGCGCGGAGCCCGTCGTCCAGGTCGCAGTCGCCCACGCACACGATCTCGATGGGGACGCCGTGCTCGTCCTCGATCTCGGCGGCCACGCGGCGCACGGCGGCGGCGATGGAGGCGTCGGCGTCCGCCTTGGGCTGGTAGAGCCAGTTGCGAAGCTCGCGCTCCTGCGACCGGGCCAGCCGCGTGACCTCGAACGGGTCGCCCGCGTTGCGCTGGATCAGCGTGAGGGTGTGCAGCACCGAGTCGTGGACGTGCGCGGCCATCTCGGCGCGCTCCTCCTGGCGGATGCGCTCGCGGCGCTCCTTCTGGAGCTCCTTCCACAGGCCGGCGAGCCAGGGAGCCATGATCAGGGCGATGCCCCCGACGACGACGGCGGTGAACACCAGCCCCGGACCGGCGTCGGCGAGCTTGCCCTGGGCTGCCAGGAACCCGATCGCGCCGATGACCACCAGAAGCAGCCCAAGCGCGGTGCGGATCCACGACCGCCGCACCTGCCGTACCGCGTCGGTCATCCAGCGCTGGCGCCGGCCGGGCTCGGCCTGCTGCCAGAGGATCAGGGTGCCGATGCCGCCCACGGCGATCGACCAGGTGCCGATGCCTCCTGTGGAAGCGCCCGTGAGCCAGCCGAAGGCCGTAAGGGCCATCCCGAGCACGCCGTACGCGGCGACCTGCCCCCAGTCGCGGCCGGGCGGCTCCCCTTCGTACTGCTCACGCGGCGTGAACATCCACAGCGCGGCGTACGCGAGGAGGCCCAGCCCGTCCAGGACGCTGAGCAGCACGAAGGCCAGCCGCAGCACGACCGGGTCGAGCCTCAGCTGGGCGGCGGCGCCTTGGGCGACGCCCGCGACGAGCCGGCCTCGCATCGGCCGGACCATGCGCGGGTACGCCTCGGGAATGGTGGGGGTCTCAGACATCTCCCGAGCATCGTCACACGTGAAAGGGTGTTCACGCATCAGGGCGCTCCCTGACTCCTGCCCTGATGGCTCGGGGACGAGTCAGGGGTCTCCCGGATGGTGAGCGGGGTGGGTTCGCGGCCACGATGGAGCCATGACCGAAGCAGGCATTCCCGACACGACGCTGGAGCCAGGTAGCTTCCCATCTGTGGATGAGGAGCGCGTGCTCAAGCGTAGTGACGACGGGCGCATGCTCACGGGGGTGTGCGCCGGGCTCGGCCGCTACACGGGGATGGATCCGGTGATCTTCCGCGTGGGCTTCGCCGCCCTCGTCGTGGGCTCCGGCATCGGCATCATGCTGTACGTCGCGGCGTTCCTGCTGATGAGGAGCCCGAACGGCGGCCCCGGATACGCCGAGCAGTGGAGCCGCAGGGTCTTCGAGACCGAGACCGTGATGGCCTTGCTGGCCGCGGTCTTCGCGGTGGGCCTGATCATCAACCTGGCGGCCGACGGCATCAGCACCGCGACGGTCGTCGTGGGCACGCTGCTGGCGATCGCCCTCCTGGCGGCGCACGCCCGGGGCGTCGATCTGCTGGCCCTGACCAGGAGCCTGCCTGAGCGCCTTCGGGGGAAGCGGGGCACGCGGCCGGTCCCGGAGCAGTGGGCGAACGCTCCAGTGGGCGGCGCTCCGTTCTCGCCGCCGCCCGCCTCGCCCTACACCTCGTCGTTCGCCGCGCCGCCCGCCGGTACGGCCTCACCCGCCTCGCCCGCGGACACGGTGACCGACGCGGTCCCGAGTTCCGGCGCGGTGGCCGACACCGTTCCACCCGCCGGCCCTGTTCCGCCCGCTGACGCGGTCCTGAGTGCGGACGCGATCCCGAGTGCCGACGCGAGGCCCACCGTGGGGCAGGAGTACCGCCGCCTGTCGGACCTGGCCCGGGAGGCGCGCGACGCCGCAACCGACACGCCCGCGCCCGCTCGCATGGCCCCGCCTCCCGCCGCGCCGGCGAGTCCGGTGGCACCGGCTTCGTCGCGGTACGGGCCCGTGCGACTCGGCGGCGCGGGGTTCGACTCCTCAGGCGAGCCGTTCGCGCCGCGCGGCCCCTACAGCAGGTACACCCCGCCCTCGCCGTACGAGCCGCACGACTGGGGTTACGGCAGAGGGGTCACCGGCCCCGTATGGCCGGACCGCCCGAAGCGGCCGAAGTCCTTCATCGGCGCGCTCACCATGTTCGTCGCGCTCGTGGTCGGAGGGATCATGGTGGCCACGCAGTCGTCCTCCAGCACGTTCAACCTGCCCCTGGTAGGCGGGGTCGTACTCATCACGATCGGCGCGGGGCTGCTGGTCGCGACCTGGTTCGGCCGGGGCGCGGGCCTGGTGGCGACCGGCACGATCATGTCTCTTCTCCTGGTGGCGGGGTCGACGGTGAACGGTATTCCGAAGAAGATCGGCAGCTATACCTGGGAGCCGGTCGACAGCTCGCAGGCCGTGCGCTCGTACTCGGTGGGCATCGGCGACGGCACTCTCGACCTTCGGGAGACCAAGCTCGCCCCCGGGTCGCGCACGCGGTTCGACGCCTCGGTGTCGATCGGAGAGCTCAAGATCATCGTGCCGCGCACGGCCCGCGTCGAGGTGTTCGGCTACACGAGGCTGGGTGACGTGAAGATCGAGCACACGGTGCAGGGCGGCGCCGACGTCCACCACAACAGGGTGCTCGAACCCGACGTCACCTCCTCCGGCACCGTGCCGGTCATCGAGTTGCACATCAAGGCCGGCATCGGCGACGTGGAGGTGCACCGTGCGGCATAAGACCGACTGGCTGTCGCTGCTCGCCGGTCTGCTGTTCATCGGCATCGGCATCCGCTACCTGACCGCGCCCGCGCCCGACACGCTGATCATGGCGCTGATCCTGGTCTTCGGGCTCGGCTTCGCCGGCTTCGTCGGCATCATCGCCAAAGCGGTGCGCAAGCGCTGACCCTAACCGGATCCAGGCCGCGAGCGCGATGGATGGACGGATGTCCGAGCCCTCGGCCCGGGCCAGGCCCGAGATCCCTTCCGCGTCGGCCCTTCTGCGGGCGCGGCGCATGCTGGTCATCGGATGCCCCGACGGCCGGGGGCGGAGCCCTCACCGCTCAACCCGCCGGTTGAGGAGGTTTGGGCCTCCCCCGAGTCCGGTATCGACCGAGTCCAGGGGGAGGACTACTGATGGCATCTCTGACACCGCCGTTCACGGACGAGACCGCGCCGATGAAGGTCCAGGCGGCCGAGGACGCGTGGAACACGTGTGACCCGCACCACGTGGCCCTCGCGTACACCCCGGACTCCGTCTGGCGTAACCGGTCGGAGTTCGTGACCGGGAGGGACCAGATCAACGAGTTCCTCACCCGCAAGTGGTCCAGGGAGCTCGACTACGCGCTGCGCAAGGAGCTGTGGGCGTTCACCGGCGACCGCATCGCCGTGCGCTTCCAGTACGAATGCCACGACGCGAGCGGGCAGTGGTGGCGGAGCTACGGCAACGAGCTGTGGGAGTTCGACGAGAACGGCCTGATGCGGCGCCGTGAGGCCAGCATCAACGACCTGCCGATCGACGAGAACGAGCGCCGGATCTTCGGCCCCCGCCCTGCGGAGCAGTACGGCCGGCCGTTCCCCCTCACCTGAGGCCGTCCGAGAGGGTTTTACCGGCACGGGGGTTGACCCGGGATATCAGGAGCGTACTTTCGCATTTGTCGGTTCTCACCATCCACTCCACTCACCGTTGGTGCGCTAACCACTCTCATCCTCATTACGCGGAAAGGTCACCTCCAGCGAGGTTCGCACTGGTCAGCGCACGGCAACAGAACAACCAGCCTGCGCGTCTGGAGGGCCAATGACCCGGATCACCGTCACCGTCGACGGCGTCAAGTACGAGGAGGAGGTGGAGCCACGCCTGCTCCTCGTCCATCTCCTGCGTGATCGGCTGGGAAAGACCGGCACGCCGATCGGCTGTGACACCAGCAACTGCGGCGCCTGCACGGTCATGCTGGACGGCAGGAGCGTGAAGAGCTGCTCCGTCCTCGCCGTCCAGGCTGACGAGGGGGACGTCCTCACCGTCGAGGGGCTGGCTTCCGGTGGCCGATGGCATCCGATGCAGCAGGCCTTCCACGAGGAACACGCGCTGCAGTGCGGCTACTGCACCCCCGGCATGATCATGGCGGCCATCGACCTGCTGAAGGACGATCCCGACCCCTCCGACGAGGCGATCCGCGAGGGGCTGGAGGGCAACCTCTGCCGGTGCACCGGCTACTGCAACATCGTCCGCGCCGTACGGCGGGGCGCGCAGACCATGAGCGGCGAAGAAGTGGTGAGCGGCCGATGACCGAGGAACTCGACGCCGGTTTCGTGGCGCGGCAGATCGCCGAGAGCGACATGCTCAGCGAGCCCGCCCCCGGCAAGCACGAGGTCGGCTCGGCACGCCGGCGCAAGGAGGACGCGCGGCTGGTCACCGGGCGCACCCAGTGGACCGACAACATCCAGCTCCCCGGCATGCTGTACGTGGCGTTCCTGCGCAGCCCGATGGCGCACGCCCGTATCACCCGCGTGGACCCCTCCGCGGCCCTGAGCAGGCCCGGGGTCGTCGCGGCGTTCAGCGGCCGGGACCTCGCGGACGAGCAGGGCAGCCTGCCGTGCGCCTGGCCCGTCACCGAGGACATCGTCATCCCCGACCACCCGCCGATGGCGGTGGACGAGGTCCGGTACCCCGGGGAGGCGGTGGCCTGCGTCGTCGCGACCGACCGGTACAAGGCGAGCGACGCGCTCGAAGCCATCGAGATCGACTACGAGCCCCTGCCCGCCGTGCTCGACATGACCGAGGCCCTGAAGGAGGGCGGCCCCAAGGTCCACGAGGAGGGCAACCGGGCGTTCGTCTGGAAGTTCGCGCAGGGCGACATCGAGGCGGCGTTCCGCGACGCACCCGTGGTCGTCGAGCGCACGTTCGTCCAGCAGCGGCTCATCCCGTCGGCGATGGAGCCAAGGGCGGTGGTGGCGCAGACCGACGGCGACTCCTTCACGCTGCACTCGGCCACGCAGATCCCGCACATCCTGCGGATCATGCTCGCCCAGGTGACGGGGATCCCCGAGCACAAGCTCCGCGTGATCGCGCCCGACGTGGGCGGCGGGTTCGGCTCCAAGCTGCAGGTCACCGCCGAGGAGGTGCTGCTGCTCCTGCTCACGAGGCGGCTCGGCAAGCCGGTCAAGTGGACCGAGTCGCGCTCGGAGGGCAACCTGACGGTGCACCACGGTCGTGACCAGCTCCAGCGCGTCTCCGTGGCCGCCGACGCCGAGGGCCACATCAAGGGCCTGCGGGTCGACCTCCTGGCCGACATGGGCGCCTACCTGATGCTGGTCACGCCCGGCATCCCGATCCTCGGCGCGTTCATGTACAACGGCATCTACAAGATGGACGCCTACGACTTCACCTGCACGGGCGTGTTCACCACCAAGATGCCGACCGACGCCTACCGCGGCGCGGGCCGCCCCGAGGCGACGTTCGCCATCGAGCGGCTCATGGACGAGCTGGCCGCCGAGCTGTCCCTCGACCCCATCGAGATCAGGCGGCGCAACTGGATCGCCCACGAGGAGTTCCCGTACACCACGATCGCCAACCTGACCTACGACTCGGGGAACTACGAGGCCGCGACCGACAAGGCCCTGTCGCTGTTCGGCTACGACAAGCTGAGAGCCGAACAGTCCGACCGGCGTGACCGGGGCGACCCCGTCCAGCTCGGCATCGGCGTCTCCACCTTCACCGAGATGTGCGGCCTCGCGCCCAGCCGGGTGCTCGGCTCGCTCAGCTACGGCGCGGGCGGGTGGGAGCACGCGTCCGTACGCATGCTGCCGACCGGCAAGGTGGAGGTCGTCACGGGCACCAGCCCGCACGGGCAGGGCCACGAGACCGCCTGGAGCCAGATCGTCGCCGACGCGCTCAGCGTGCCCTTCGAGGACGTCTCGGTCCTGCACGGCGACACCTCGATCTCCCACAAGGGCATGGACACCTACGGCTCCCGCTCGCTGGTGGTCGGCGGCGTCGCCGTGCTCCAGGCCTGCGACAAGGTCAGGGAGAAGGCCAAGGTCATCGCCGCCCATCTGCTGGAGGCGTCTCCGGACGACATGGAGTTCGCCGGAGGCTCGTTCAAGGTACGCGGAACCGAGGCGGGCAGGACCATCCAGGAGGTCGCGCTGGCGGTGTTCGCCGCCCATGACCTCCCCGACGGCGTCGAGGCGAGCCTGGACTCCGACGCCACCTACGACCCGGACAACTTCTCGTTCCCGCACGGGACGCACCTGTGCGCGGTCGAGGTCGACACCGAGACCGGGGCCACGAAGATCAGGTCGTACGTCGCGGTGGACGACGTGGGCAAGGTGGTCAATCCGCTCATCGTGGAGGGACAGGTCCACGGCGGCCTCGCCCAGGGCATCGCCCAGGCGCTGTTCGAGGAGGCCGTCTACGACACCGAGGGCAACCTGCTCACCACGACGATGGCGGACTACCTGCTGCCGTCGGCGTCCGACCTGCCCGACTTCGTCACCGACAGGACCGAGACGGCGGCCACCTCCAACCCGCTCGGCGTCAAGGGCGTCGGCGAGGCGGGGACGATCGCTTCGACGCCCGCCGTAGTCAACGCGATCGTCGACGCGCTCCGCCCGTACGGCGTGAACGACGTGCGAATGCCGTGCAGCCCCGAACGAGTGTGGCGAGCGATCCAGGGAGGCACCTCATGATCCCCGCTTCCTTCGACTATGTCCGGCCGTCGTCGCTCGGTGAGGCCGTACAGGTCCTCGCGGACTTCGGCGAGGAGGCCAAGGTGCTCTCCGGAGGGCAGTCGCTGCTGCCGCTGCTCCGGCTGCGGCTGGCCTACCCGAGCCTGCTCGTCGACGTCGCGCGGCTGGAGGAGCTGCGCGGCATCCGCGACGAGGACGGCCACGTCCGCATCGGGGCCGCCACCACGCACGACGAGGTGGTCCGCTCGCCGCTCGTCAACGCCGAGTGCCCGCTCGTGGCGCTGACCACCGCGACCGTCGCCGACCCGGCCGTACGGCACCGGGGCACGTTCGGCGGCTCGCTGGCCCACGCCGACCCGGCCGGCGACCTGCCCGCCGTGGCCGTCGCGCTGGACATGGAGTTCGTGATCCACTCCTCGTCCGGGGAGCGGGTCGTGGCGGCGCGGGACTTCTTCGTCGACTACCTGGAGACGGCTCTCGAACCGGGCGAGATCCTCACCGCGATCCGGGTGCCCAAGCTGGGTGAGGGCTGGGGCTTCCACTACGAGAAGTTCCACCGCACCGCCCAGGCCTGGGCGATCGTCGGCGTCGCGGCGGCCGTACGCGTCTCCGGCGGGACGAACGGCGCCCTCCGCCGCATCGAGGAGGCCCGCGTGGGCCTCACCAACATGGGACCCACCCCCGTGCGGGCCACTCAGGTCGAGTCGGCGGTCGCCGGCGCCGAAGTGAACGGCTCCCACGGCCTGTACGGCTCCATGGCCAACGGCTCGGCCGGTGCGAGCGGCTCGGGGAAGGTCAACGGCTCCGGCTCGGGGGCGTACAGCACCTCAGGCGCGCACGGCGGGTCGAGTGGCGGGGACGCCGTGCGGCAGGCCGCCGCCAAGGCCGACCAGGACACCTCACCCTCCGGCGACCTCCACGCGGCCCCCGACTACCGCAGGCACCTGGCCAGAGTCCTCACCCACCGCGCCCTCCTGTCGGCCGCGACGACCATCTAGCCCATTCACTCGGCTGGAGCGGCCGTGGTCCACAATGCGGAGATAGGCAGACATGTCAGGCCGTCGCCGAAGCTCAGTGACTCTATGCCGCAGTAGAGAACAAACCCGGCACGAAACCGTGGACCGAGCCGCCGTTGCAGGAGCTTCAGGCCGCGAAAGTCGTCTGCCCGCACCGTTTCCGCCGCCTTGACTTCGATGCCAACGATCTGGCCGGCGTTGTCTTCGAGTACCCCGTCCACCTCGTACTGGTCGCGGTCGCGGTAGTGGTACAGCCGCGCGGGTGTCTTGGACCAGGTGAGTTGGCGGGCCAATTCGCTCAGCACGAAATTCTCCATCAGACCGCCGAACGGCGCGTCGGTGGCGGCCCCCGCGGTCAGATAGTTGGCGAGGCCGGAGTCAATGAAGATGACCTTGGGGGTCGCGACGGCCCGAGTCGTCAGGTTCGATGACCAGGCCGATATCAGCCGTACAAGATAGATCGTCTCCAGGATGTCGATATAGCTGCGGACGGTTGGCGCCGAGACGCTCAAATCAGAGGCGAGACGGTTGATGTTGAGTAGTCCGCTTGTCTGGGCAGCCAACAGCGAGATGAGCCTGCGCATATCGCCGGCCTTCTCGATGTCTGCGACCTGCTTGACGTCACGGCTCAGCAGATCCGCGACGTAACCCTCGTAAAACCGCTGCCGCCGGCGCGGAGTCTCTCGGCGCGATGCTTCCGGATAACCTCCCCGAGCCATCCTCGCGAGATAATCCTTACGTCGCAGTGTCGATGGTTCGCCACGCACATCAGCGCCCAGAGCGAAGGCCGCGTCAACGAAACCGTCGAAGGCACCATCGATCTCACCTTGGGACAATGGCCAAAGTTCGACGGTCTCGGAGCGGCCGGGCAATGTGTCCGGCAGGCTCCGCAACGCGAGCAGTCGGGCGGATACGGTCAGCAAGAACCGACCGGGGCGTGGCTCACGGTCGACCAGATGCTTGATCGCCAGCCATAGGTCAGGCACTCGCTGCACTTCGTCGATGAGCATCAAGCCATCGTGGCGGACGAACCGGACCGGATCTTCGATCGCAGCCGCCCGGGTGACCGGATCATCGAGGAACCGCGCCACCCCGTTCGACCCCTGCCTCAAGACGAGCTCCGCCAAGGTGCTCTTGCCCACCTGGCGAGCCCCGTTGACGACAACGACCCGCGTGTCAGCCAGCGCCTCTGTGATCAGGTCGGCTGCCCGCCTGGGAACGTAGTCCATCGCGTTACGCACCGGTCGATTATAGCGGCTGCTTTAGATTTGCCGAAGGAGTACCTTTCGATCTGCCGTAACACGATCTTTATTTCTGCCGAACTATCCTACTTCGATCTGCCGAACCCTTGACCCCTACCGATCCACCATTGCCTCCTCGCCGGCGGGTGAGGTGGCGCAGCAGGCGGAGGGCGGGGACGCCGTCCCGGGCGACGAGAGCTGAACAGCCTGTCGCGGATCGTCTCCAGCACCAGCTTGAGCTGATGTCGACGCGCTGGCGGACCTCTGCCTTCACGGTGAAGAGGCGCGAGGACAGTAGGGCTCTGGAGGATGCCCGGCGACACATGACGCTGTCGGAGGACTGAGCCGCTACGCCGGGATTCCTGGTGTGACCCCGAGTGCGCGAAGCTTCTCGTCCAGGTCGCGTACGTAGGTGTTCGTGGCCCACGGCTGGAGGTCTCGCCGGGCCGTACGGAGGCTGTGGACGAGGCGGGCCGAGCTGTGCTGGGTCGCGATCATTGCGGCGTCGCCCAACTGGCGAGCGGCCTCGGCGATCTCGCGTTTCTGGGTCAGGGCGCTCCCATACTCCACAAGCACAAAGCCGCGCTCCCGGACGAAGCTTCCATCAAGCACGGCAAGTGCTAGCTCCAGCGCTTTGACAGCTTCAGCCGTCCGCTTGAGCGTAACGAGACAGTAGAGCGAATGGCGTTGAATCAATGCGGGGGTGCACCAGTACAGGTGCGCGGGATCAGCTTCGTTGCGGGGTCTACCGGCGATGCCGTATGCACGATCAAGCGCTTGCAAGCTGGCATCGCCGTTCCCTACGTCCGCGAGTACTCGCGCGCGAACCAGAGCTGACGCTGCGTGCTGAAGCGGGCTGGCGCTGCTCTTGAGCCACCCCTGAGCGGCGAAGATGTGGTCGAGCGCCTTGGAACGCTGACCTTGGAAACAGGCGATATCTGCCAGAAGACCATGCATGTGTGCGAGGAGGGTCGCATCCTCCAACTGGTGAGCGGCTTGCAGGCCGTCTTCGTATCGGCTGACGGCACCCGCATAGTCCAACACGTCGTAGTGAAGCCAGCCGCCCAGATGTGACACCGCCCAGTAGGCCCGGAGAAGGCGGTCGCGTAGGACAGGCGTGAGGGATTCGCGGTGCAGGAGCCGACCGACCAGATCACGTTGGGCGTCCGCGATGGGAAGCAGCCTCCGTGGGCCGAGCGATTCATCAAGCTGCCAGCAGTGGGCGATCAGTTTTTCGATGGCGGTTACCGTCTGGGCGTCTACGCGGCCCGATCCCTGTACGGCTTGCGCGAGCCGTACCTCCTCGTCGGCGGTGAGGTGGCGCAGCAGACGAAGGGCGGGGACGCCGCCGAGGGCCAAGGCAAGATCGAAGAGCAGTTCGCGTCGCTTCACATCGGCCTCCTCGGCGGTGAGGGCTCGGAACAGGGCGGCACAGTCCCCGGGCCGTACCCCAGACGTCGCGACGGAGGTGCGCACCGGCCAGGCTCCAGCGGTCGATTCCATGCTCGCATGGGATATCTCGGGCATGGCAGCCCTGAGGCGGATGCGCTGGCAGGGATCAAGGTGACGATAGTCGGCCGCGTCGATCAGCTCACGTTCGTACGAGCCGTAGGTGCTGTAGGTCTGGTCGGTGACCAGACGGCGGGCCGTTGTCTGGTAGATCCGGGCCAGCAGATCGAGCACACGCGGCGAAGGACGACGCCTGCCCTCGGGCCACCCCTCCAAGTCGTACAAACGAGCGGTACGCATTGAGGCCGTACCCGCAGGATCCAGATCGTTGAAGGCCGCCACCACCTGAGCGGCGGTCAACCCATGGGCATACCGATGCAGCAGCAACGGGCTGTCATCAAGATCGAGGCCAAGCACGTCGGCGACCTGGTCGTAGGTGAACCCCTTAGCCCGCAGGGCCTCACTGCGCTTCCGGCAGGTGAGCAAGACGCGGTGCCCCTCGGTCATATCCGCCCCTTCGACGATGGTCAACGCGAACGCGTGTTCGTCATACGCTCACCATCCTAGTCGCGGAGCGTATGCACACAGTTACGAACTCGGAGAGCCGTGGAGTCAAAGCGGAGCGCGCGCAAGGGTCGTCGGCGGGCCTTCGGAACGAGAGTGACCAGGCACAACGATTGACGGCAGGCGTCCTACCGCAGGCTGTCGCGGGGATGGGGGACGGCTACGGCGCCGGGCGAAAGTACTCCTCGGCGCGGGGTGGTCCCGCGATGACCGCAAGGAGGTGGCCGCCATGGCCGATCCCATCGTCGACATCACGGCCCTCCCCCGTACCCAGCGGGAGGGGGCTTCAGGCGACTGCGTCGTTCCCAGCGGGAAGATGGTGTGGCGCCGGGCGTTCACCGGGCTCGCCGAGGAGGCGCCCAAAGCCCGTGACTTCGTGCGCTGCCTGCTGGCCGGCACCCGCTGGGCGGACGACGCCGAGTTCGCCGCCGCCGAACTCGTCAACAACTCGCTGTTGCACAGCCGCTCGGGCAGGCCCGGCGGCTACTTCGTCGTCGAGATCACCCGCCGGCCTCGGCGCGTACGCGTCGGCGTGTACGACCTGGGCGGCGGCGGTGTGCCCGATCTCAAGCACCTGCCACGGGAAGAGCCCATGGACGGCTTGTCGGACGAGGTGCTCCGCGAGCATGGCCGTGGTCTCGATGCCGTCATGAGGCTGGCCTCGGTGGTGGGCTGCCGAGGCAACCCGGCCACCGGCCACCTCGTGTGGGCTCTGTTCGCCGACATCACACCGAGTGGGCGCCGGAAAGTCACTGAACCCCTGTAAGAGATTCGCATGACCCTGGCGTGAGGGGTACGAGAGTAGAAAGAGCACCTCGAGCGGTCATAATGTCGCAAGAGCGACAAGGGCCGTCCTGCCGTCCACGCGGCGGGCCGTCACCCTGGAAGAGGAGCGGGTCGATGACGATGCGATTCGAGCACGAGTTCACGGTCCCCGTGCCGATCGAGCAGGCGTGGTCGGTGCTTCTCGATGTCGAGCGGGTGGCTCCCTGCCTGCCGGGGGCGACCCTCGACACCGTGGACGGCGACGCCCTCACCGGCCGGATGAAGGTCAAGGTGGGTCCGATCACGGTGACCTACCGGGGCCAGGCGTCCTTCGAGTCGGTCGACAAGGACGCGCACGCCCTCAGCATCAAGGCGTCGGGCAAGGAGGCGCGCGGCACGGGCACCGCCAGTGCGATCGTCAACGCGGCGCTGACCGGCGAGGGGGTGCGGACCAAGGTCACCGTCGAGACCTCGTTCAACGTGACGGGCCGTCCGGCGCAGTTCGGGCGCGGGGTGATGGCGGAGGTCGGGGCCAAGCTGATCGACCGGTTCGCCGCCAACCTCGCCACGTTACTACGCGAGACGCCCGAGGAGCTGACCGCGACCGCCGTGTCCGAGGGGGCCGTCCCTCCGCTCTCGGAGGAGCCCGCCGCCACCCCGTTCAACCAGTCCGCCGCCAGCCCCCTTGGCGAACCGGCCACACTGGAGCTGGTCGAGCCGATCCCGACCGGCGAGCCTGTCCTTGGTGGCGCGCCTCTACATAGCGGCGAAACCTCGCCGGCGGGCGAGCCCGTAGGGACCGACCGGCCCATAGAGCCAGTAGAGACTGAGCCCGTGAAGGCAGACCGGCCCGTAGAAGCGGTGCGGCCGGTAGCGACGGCGCAGGCGGGTGAGCCCGTACAGGCCGACCAGCCCGACCAGCCCGCGCAGCCCGAGCGGCACCTCACGGCGGTGCCGGACTCCTACGACGCGCCGTACGCCGAGGAGGCGGCCGGGCGGGAGGCACATCCCGCCGGGACGGCACGCACGTCGAGGACCGCCGACGAGGAGGCGCTCGACCTGCTGGAGATCGCCGGCATCCCGCTGCTCAAGCGCGTCGCCCCCGTGGTCGCCGGTCTCTCCCTCGTGATCCTCATCGCCTGGCTGGTACGACGCGTCGTGACGCGCCGGTAACCCCGGGGACGACGCACGCGCACACGCCCGTACCCGCCCGGACGGTTTCGCATGGCGGCACGGGGCGTTGACGATAAGTGATTCGGGTGGTGATATCACCCCTGGCCGCGGCGATAAGCGCAAAAGTCGGGCAAGAGGAGGTCAGCACTCCCCCGAGACGGGCGGCATGACTACCCCGCCTGGGCATACCGGAGTCAGCGTCAATGCCGACTCGGGGGATCAAGCATGCAGCCGGATGTCAGCGTTGTGCTCATCACGTTCAACGATTCCGCCCGACTGCCGCGCGCCATCACATCCGTACTGACCCAGTCCCTCCACAACCTCGAAGTGATCGTCGTGGACGACGCGAGCACCGACGACACCGCCCGCGTGCTCGCCCAGTTCAGCGACCCGCGCGTGAGGTACATCCGCAGGGAGACCAACAGCGGGGGGTGCGGGGCGCCGCGCAACGCCGGGCTGGACGCGGCCCGCGCTCCGCACATCATGTTCCTCGACAGCGACGACGAGCTGACCAGGCACGCCTGCAAGAGCCTGCTGCACGAGGTGGAGCGGACGGGTGTGGACTTCGCCGCCGGGCAGATCTCGCGCCTGTTCGAGTCCACCGGCCGCACCCAGCGGTACTACCCATCGCTGTACCGTCCGCGCAGGGTGGTCGAGGGCATCCGCAGCGAGCCCCGCCTGTTCCTCGACGGGTTCGCGACCAACAAGCTCTACCGCACCGCGTTCCTGCGCCAGCACGGGCTGCGCTTCGCCGAGAACATCCACTACGAGGACCACGTCTTCACGGCCGCCCTGTTCTGCGCGGCCCGGCGCTTCGCCGTCGTGCCGTGGGTCGTGTACCACTGGCGCCGCGCGGTCGACGCGACCTCCATCTCGCTCTCGATCCAGGAGATGGACAACGTCCGGCACCGGGTGCGGGCGGCGCAGATCAGCGACGCCATCCTGCGGGACAACGGCTGCTCGGACCTGGTCGGTGACAGGCAGCAGCGCTTCCTGGTCCAGGACCTGCGCGTCTACCTCAACAAGCTGCCCCACCACACCACGGTCTGGATCAAGGATTTCGCGGCGGTGGTGCGCCCGTACCTCGACGAGCTGGAGCCCGGCGTGCTTGGCAGGGCCGAGCCGATGACCAGGGTGTGCTGCCACCTCATCCGCACCGACAGGCCCGAGGACCTGGTGGTGGCGGCCCGTTCGCTGACCGGCCCGAAGGCCGCGCCACGCCACGCCATGCGGGTCGACGGCCGGACGTACTGGGGCACCCGCGCCGACCCCGGCCTGGAGATCACCGGCCTTCGCCTGGCCGAGCTGCCGTTCACCGCGTCCAGGATCCGGCACGAGATCGCCGAGATGTCGTGCGAGGGGACGGTCGTGTCGATGACCGTGCGCACCTACGACCCGTTCGCGGTGCTCCGCCGCTGGAAGACCGTGGCCGACCTGACCGTCAAGGGCATGACCGTACGGCTGGCGCCGCAACGGCAGGCGGACGGCAGCTACCTCTCGCAGGTCGAGATGGACCTGTCCGAGGCGAGGCTCGGCAGGCTCGGGTTCGAAGGCCGGCGGGACGTGCGTATCAGGTTCACCCGTTCCGACGGGCACCGGACGAGCGACCGGCTGCTGATCGAGCCCACCGCGCCCCGGCTGGTGCTCACGGCGGGCCGGCACGTGGTCACGGTCGGCCCCGAGGGTGACAGCGCGTTCCTGCGCGTCTCCTGGCGGCCCGCCGCGCCGCTGCGCCGGGCGTCGCGGCTGCGCGCCCTGCGCGGCATCGTCGGCCGCGCCGACCTCAAGCTGTGGGTGTACCGGCGCCTGATCCACGTGGTGCCGCGCCGTCGCGACCTGGCGCTCTTCGAGTCCGACATCGGCGCGGCCTACACCGGCAACCCCAAGTACATCCACGAGGAGATCCGGCGGCGCGGGCTGCCGCTGGAGGTGTGCTGGTCGGTACGCGGAGAACGCACGGACTTCCCGTCCGACGTGCCCCTCGTGCGGCGGATGAGCTGGCGGTACATCTGGGTGATGGCCCGCGCGGGCTACTGGGTGGACACGCACGGCTTCCCGCTCGACTTCCCCAAGCCGAAGGGGACGCGCTACCTGCAGACCTGGCACGGGCAGACGCTCAAGACGGTCGGGTTCGAATCCCCCGACCTGCGGGGGGACTTTCCCGGCCCCCGGGAGCAGTGGCGCTCGGCCGTGTCGCGGTGGGACGCGCTGGTGTCCCCGGGCCCGGAGTTCGAGCGGGTCTTCGTCCCGTCGAACGAGTACACCGGCACCGTGCTCGGCTTCGGCTCACCGCGCTGCGACGTCCTGGTCAACGGCGACCCGGCCGCCGGGCCCCGCGTGCGCGAGGCGCTGGAGATCCCCGAGGACCGCAAGATCCTGCTGTACGCGCCCACGTACCGAGACCTGTCGAAGCGGAGCGGGACGTCGGTGCGGGTGGACCTCGACGCGCTCGCCGGGGTGCTCGCGGACGAGTGGGTGCTGGTGCTCCGCACGCACCCGGCCGAGCGGTTCAGGGTGCCCGAGCGGGTGCGTCACTTCGTACGGCCCGCGGGGGCGTACCCCGAGGTGAACGACCTCATCCTGGCCTCGGACGCGCTGCTCAGCGACTATTCGTCGATCATCTGCGACTACGCCTGCACCGGGCGGCCGATCCTGCTGTACGCCGACGACTACGAGGAGTACGTCCGGGTGGAGCGCGGCCTGAACTACGACCTGCGCGAGATCGCCCCCGGGCCCGTGCTCGCTACCACCTCCGAGCTGGTCGCGGCGCTGCGCCGGCTCCCGGCGATCACCGCGGAGTACGCCGAGCGGTACGCGGACTTCATCGGCCTGTTCTGCTCGGAGGAGACCGGCAAGGCCGCGCCAAGGGTGGTGGACGCCTTCTTCCGCGGCTTCGGAGCCCGTCCGTGAACACCGTCGTCTTCGCCTGCATGGACGCCGACACGCTCGGCGGCATCCAGCAGGTGACCCACACGGTCGCCCAGGGCCTCGCCCTGCGCGGCCACGAGGTGCACGTGGTCGGCCTGCACCAGGCACCCGACCCGTTCCGGTACGTCGAGCGGCCCCTGTATGAGCACCACGTGGTGCAGAGCAAGCCCCTCGGCGAGGGACGGCGCCGGGTGGCGCGCAGGCGCGTCTCCCGACTGCTGTCCTCGCTCGGGCCGGGGTACGTGGTGCTGACCTCCCCCGGGGTGGTGTCGTGGATCGCGGACCTGCTGCCGCCCCGGCTGCACTCCATCGGGCAGTACCACGGCTCGTTCGACCACGCGCGCGGGACCGCGCACTTCGCGTCCGTACGCAGGGACTACGGGGACCTCGGCCAGGCCGTCTTCCTGAGCCCCGACGACGCCTGGCGGTTCGCCGAGGAGGCGCTGCTGCCGAACACCGCCGACCTGCCCAACCCGTTGCGGGCCTGGCCGGAGAAGACGTCCTTCCTGGACGTGCCGCGGGTGCTCGGGGTCGGCCGCCTCGCCGCGGTCAAGCGCTTCGACCGCCTGATCACGGCCTTCGCCCGCGCCGCCCGTACCCAGTCACAGTGGGAGCTGCACCTGATCGGTGACGGGCCCGAGCTGGGCCGCCTGCGCTCGCACGCCGCCTCCGTCGGGGTCGCCGGGCGCGTGGTGTTCCGAGGGCGCGTTCCGGCCTCGGAGATCGGCCAGGAGTACCTCAACGGCTCGATCCTCGGGCTCTCCAGCGAGCACGAAGGGTTTCCGCTGGTCGTGGGCGAGGCCGCCTCGTACGGGATGCCGGCGGTCGCCTTCGACGTGTCGGGGGGGGTGCGGGCTCTGGTGCTGGACGGCACGACCGGCGTGCTGGTGCCGCCCGCGGACGTGGACGCGTTCACCGGCGCGCTGAGCGGGCTGATGGCGGACCCGGCCAGGCGGCGGCGGCTCGGAGCGGCGGGCCGGGTCCACGCGGAGTCGTTCCGGCTCGACAGGGTGCTGGACCGCTGGGAGGACCTGTTCGCCCGGACCCGCCGCTGATTCGCCAACGTGCCACTGATTCGCGGAGCCGCCGCCGGTTCGCGGAGCCGCCGCTGAATTGTGGAGCCGCCGCTGAATCGCGGGCCCGCCCTATCCCCTGATGAGCTCCTGCGACGCGGGACGCGGCTGCGGAATCCGCGCGCGCGAGAGCTGGCCGGAGGTGAGCATGGCCGGCAGCGGGCCGGGTTCGCGCAGGCGGTTGACCCAGTCACCGCCCTGCTGCTTGTACCGGGACAGCCTGCGCCGGGCGGCCGTCTTCCGGTAGGTGAGCAGATGCTGGGCGGAGGGTTTGGAGCCGGCCGGCTCGTAGCCGTGGGCCCGGAGACGGCTTCCCAGCACCTGGTCGCAGAGCGCGATCTCCCAGGGTTCGAGCCGCGTGGCCCAGCCTCCCACCCTCGCCCCGGTGACCTCCCTGTGCGTGTTGCTGTGCCATACCTTGTGCGCCGGCACCGCCAGATCAGCGACCCTCCGGGGCTCGCACATCGCGGGGTCGAACTCCTCCCCGAGGAACCCGCACAGCTTGGTGAGCTCTGTCTCGGGGTCGGCGGTCAGGTCCTCATAGCGCATCTCGTAGTAGCTGGCGGGCGGCAGCCGCTCGGCGTAGTGCCGGCCGTGGTCGATGGACTCCGCCCAGTTGGCGATCGCGTGGAAGACGTCGAGCCTGTACCAGGGCATCTCCTTCAGCGAGGCCACGCAGTCGCGCCCGTCCCTGATCAGGTTGACGAACTGGGCGTCGGGAAAGAGCCGGAGCAGGGCGTTGACGTGCTTGACGTAGCAGGGCCGTTTGTCTCCCCATCGCGGCTTGCCGAACCGCTCGGCGTACGCCCGGAAGGCCTCGCCCATGACCGACCCCAGCGACCCGGGGCCCTCGACGGCCCTGCGCACGTACGTCGCGCGATCGATGCCCAGCTCGCGGAACTTGGTGGCCTTGTCGGTGGCGATCCACTGGGCCAGCCTGCGCCGGTTCTCGGCGTCGCACATGTCTCCGTAGAGGCGGCGGCGGAAGTACGCCGAGAGCAGGAAACGGGTCTCCGGCGGCACCGCGATGCGCTCGTGCGAGTGCAACATGAGCTGAAGCAGCGTGGTGCCGGAACGCGGACATCCGATGACGAAGATGGGCCTGTCGGGACTCATGACTGCGCCCCCGTGAAGAATGGGTCGGTCCGCACGTGCTGGTCGTCCTGGCCGGGCACCGAGGGCAGGGGTTGTCCCGCGAGCGCCCGGGTCGAGAGCCACATGCGGTAGACGAGGAAGATCTCGTTGAGGACGAGCAGGGCACCGGCGCCGGTCGTGACGGGAAGCAGTGCCGACGGCCCGAGCAGGGGCGCGACCACGAAGACGGCCGCGTGGAACTCGATGCCGCTCATCAGGTGGGTGCGCACCCGGTGCCGGGCGAGGCGCTCGGCGACGCGCTCGCGCGTGCTCAGCGGGACCTCGGCCTCCCCCGGCGGGCGCTCCAGATCCTGGTCGTACGGCTCGCGGCCCGGCGACGGGGGGGCATGGGAGATGGGCTGGGTGGAGGTCAGGGAGTCGCCGGGGACCGAGGCCTGCCTGGGGATCGTGGCACCGTGACCCGCGATCCCCTGGAGCCCCTGGTCATGACCGACCGGCTCGCGGGACTCGCCGGGGCGGACGTACTCGCGGGCGCCGGCGTCCTCGTCGCCCAGCTCGCGCGAGCGGGCGTCGCGTTCGGCGACCTCGTACACGGCCGGCTCGTACGGCGCGGCCATCTGGTCGTAGGGCTCGTAGGGCCCGTATCCCTCATAAGGGTCGTACGCGTGGTCGGGAAGGTCTTGCGGGGAGCTGTAGGTCACGTCGTAACCCGCGCCCCGCCCCAGCGACTCGACCGCCATGGCGTCGCGCACCGCCGACAGCTCCTCGCGGCGCGCGATGCGCCTGCGGGCCTTCACCGTCTGGCGCACCCGCTTCATCTGCGGGGCGTTGACGTACCGGAACAGGTCGAGGATGGCGATGCCGGCGCCGAGCAGCACGAAGGCGAGACGCCCGGTGGCGGCGTACTGGCCGTAGGCGATGCCGAAAGCGCAGCAGACGACCCGGATCCGGTCGCCGACGTAGTCGAGCCAGAGGCCGAACGGGGTCCCGGTGCCCTTGAGACGGGCGATCTTCCCGTCGACACAGTCGATCATGAAGCTCACGTAGAACAGCACCGCACCCAGCACGAGCTGGTTGGCCGCGAAAAGGCCCGCGGAGACCATGCCCAGGACCAGCGAGAAACGCGTAAGGGCGTTGGGGGTGATTTCCGTGCGATTCGCTACGAACAGTGCCACCCGGCATGCCACCGGGTCGACCATGAACACCGTCCACCATGAGTCTCTGCGTTTGCGCGTCGCGCGGACGTCATCCAGCGAATAGGACCTCATGGCTGCCAGCATGGCCACGTGAAGCCACCTAAAACTCACCGTCTGTAACTAACATGAGATCTCTAGATGCTTTCTTGACCGCTCCTGGCGACTGATCCACACGCCTTGACCTCCGGTCGCACGAAGGCGAGCCGCCGGCCGCCCGGCCGTGTGACCGGACTGTGGGCAACACGCATTTCCAACCACGTTCCGCACGCGGTCGAGCACATATCGTGGTGACCATGACCTCGATGCGCGGGAGGGAGCATTTGACGCAGCTGAGCGTCATCGTCCCGATCTACAAGGTGGAGCCCTACCTCGCCGCGTGCCTCGACTCGCTGGCGTCGCAGACCTGGCGCGACCTGGAAGTCATCATGGTCGACGACGGCTCCCCGGACGCCAGCGCCGCCATCGCCGCGCGGTTCGCCGCCCGTGACTCCCGGTTCCGGCTGGTCAGCCAGCCGAACATGGGCCTGGGCGGTGCGCGCAACACCGGTGTCCTGCACGCCTCCGGCGAGTTCCTCGCCTTCGTCGACAGCGACGACCTGCTTCCCGAATACGCCCTTGAGTACCTCGTGGCGAGCCTGCGCACCACCGGGTCCGACTTCGCGACGGGCAACGTCGACGTGCTCACCTCCCGTGGCAGGAGGCGGTCGCCCATGCACCGCCCCATCTTCCGCGGTTCGGCGGCGCGGACCCATGTCACCCGCAGGCCCGTCCTGCTGTACGACCGGCTCGTGACCAACAAGCTGTGGCGCCGCTCCTTCTGGGACCTGCACGGCCTGCGCTTCCCCGAAGGCGTCCTTTACGAGGACATCCAGGTGGCCATCCCCGCCCACTTCCTCGCCGCGAAGGTGGACGTGCTGGCCGCCCCCGTGTACGTCTGGCGCCGCCACGCGAGCTCCATCACCCGTAACCGCGTCAACATCAAGAGCATGGAGGACCGCTTCTCGGCCGTCGCGTCCGTACGCCGTTTCCTTGAGGAGCACGGGGCCCGGCGGCACCTCCGTGAGTGGGACCGCGTGGCGCTCGACTCCGACCTGCGAATCTTCATGCACCTCCTCGACCGGGCCGACGAGCCGTTCCGTGAGCGCTTCCTCGAACTCACCGCCGCCTACCTCGGCCAGGTCCACCGGGCGTCGACCGACCACCTCACCGCCGTCAGGCGCCTCCAGTGGCACCTCGCCGGGCGGCGGATGCTTCCCGAGCTGCTCGAAACGGTGAGCTTCGAGCGGACCAACACGGACGAGCACGCGCTCGCCGTGCGCCACGGGCTCCGCCACTACGCGAGGCTTCCCTTCCTGGACGACCCCCGGTACGCCGTGCCGCGCGAGGTCTACCGGATGCGCGACGATCTCGCACTCGAACAGGAGGTGCGCGCGGTGGCCTGGCGCGCGGGCAACCTGGTGCTGTCAGGCCGTGCCCGCGTCCTGCACCTGCGCGCCACCCGGCGCCGCGACCAGCAGCTGGTCGCCTGGCTGGTGCAGAAGGGCACCCGTCGCCGGCTGCCCCTCGGCGTCGTCCTCGGGTCCCGGGGCCGCTACCGGCTCACGGTCGATCCGAGACGGCTCCACCTCAAGCGGGCGTCGTCACCGGCCATCTGGACGGTGGAGCTGTGGGTGCTGAACCACGGCGTCTTCCACCGGGCCGAGCTCGGACCACCTGCCCACATCAAGGCACGAGGCTTGGTGAGCAAGCAGATCGAGCCGGGGGTGTGGGCGCGGCCTCACTGGTCCGACCAGAAGACCCTGCGGATCACCGTCGGCCCGTCCGAGGCCCGCCTGACCGGCCACCGCCTCGCCGGGGAGGCACTGGAGCTCTCGCTGGAGGTGTCCACCCGGCTCGGCGACGACGCCCGCCTGTGCCTGACGCCCCGACCCGGCGGCCTCACCAGCCACCACCCGCTCGTACGGGGCGACGCGCCCGCGTCGTTCGTGGCCCGCGTTCCCTTAGCCTCGCTGAAGCGGAGCACCACGGGAAGGCAGTCCGAGTGGCGGGCGCACGTCATGGGGAGCGCGCTTCGCGAGCCGATCGCGGTCACCCTTACCGGCACCAAGCCCCGGCCTCGCCACGTCACCGCGGACCAGGAGATCGCCCTGCGCCGGGCCGCCGCCGACGAGCTCGCCATCCGGGTACGCAACCCGCGTGCCACCGCGACGATCTTCCCCGCGGAGCGCCAGTCGATTGTCTGAAAGTCGGCTGAATGATGCCGATATTGTGTGATTTTTCCGTCTGTGCGAGGGCTGGGGATAAGGTGGCGCGGCGCTGACGGAAAAGGAGAACAACGATGCGGCGATGGATCCCGATCGTGCTCGCGGCCACCGTGACGCTGACGGCCGCACCGCCCGCCTCCGCCGAATCGTCAGCCACGGCCAGTGCGGCCAAGGGCGCCGTCAACTGCGCGAAGGTCAAGTGCATCTCCCTCACCTTCGACGACGGCCCGGGCCCCTACACCGCGAAGCTGCTCGACCTCCTGCGCGAGCACCACACGAAGGTGACGTTCTTCCTGGTCGGCCAGCGCGTCCGGAAGTACGCGAAGACCGCGCGCGGGATGGCGCGGGAGGGCCACGAGATCGGCAACCACACCTACACCCATCCGCACCTGACCTCCCTGTCCGACGACGAGGTACGGGACGAGATCGTCCGCACCCAGGACGCCATCCGCAAGGCCACCGGCAAGGAGCCCGACATCATGCGCCCGCCGTACGGCGACACCGACGAGCGCGTGGGATCCATCGCGGCCGAGCTGGGCCTCTCGCAGATCGTCTGGAACGGCTCCTCGCGTGACTGGGAGCTGCGGAACACCGCCGCCATCACCAAGAAGGTTCTCGGCCTCGCCAAACGCGACCGGGTGGTCTTGATGCACGACGTCTGGCCCGAGACCGTCAAGGCGATGCCGAAGATCCTCACCACGCTGGAGAACAAGGGCTACCACGTCGTCCCGGTGAAGACGCTGCTGCGCGGCAGGGAGCTGAACGCCGGCGAGGTCTACCCCATCGGCGGCTGGAACTAGCCTGGGGCGCTGCCGGGGCCGGGGTCCGTGGCGGCGGGCACGGGGTGGCAGGTGTGGAGGCGCCAGTGGCTGATGGCCGGGTCGGTGAGGGCTTCGGTGACGGTTCGCTGGATCTGGGCGGTCGTGGTGGTGTCGTCGCCGGTCTCGACGCGGATGGTGATCTCGCCGTTGGCCTGCGTGAGGTCCTTGCTCCATTGATCGGGCAGCAGGGCCAATATCCGGATGCCGTCGATCGGTGATTTACCCGATGGGTGCGCCGGGGTGGTGTGCATCGTTAATTCGACCAGCATTGTCTCGCATCCTCATTCAGTCCCAGGTGGTGCCGTTCGTGCCTGCGGGGGCCGAGTCCCAGGTCGTGCCGTCGTCAGCCGGGACCGAGTCCCACGTGGTGCCGGCCGGGGCGGAGTCCCAGGTGGTGCCCATGGCCGAGACGCGGGGTGCCGAGTCCCGGGTGGTGCCGGCGGTGAGGGTGGTGAAGCCGCCGATGGCGATGCTACAAGCGCGGCGGCCGAGACGGCGGCGGCCGGCGCTTTCGCGACGAAGTTGAAATTCACCTGTAAGGCGGCGGAGCCCGTCATTTCTGTTTCTCTTTTCCTGCGGGTCGTGTATTCGTTCTCGGCCGAACCACTCTGCCGGCTTCATAACCCGCAAACCAGACGAACCGGAGGCGGTAAGATGCTCACCGATGACCGCTTCGCGCCGACCTGGTCCCCGCATGCGTGCGGGCCACCTGTCATCGCAGGTCAGAGCCGCGCTTAATGGCCATCGAGTTGGATTAGACGTCGGCATTACCGGGACGCCGGCTGCTAACGTTGTTCCGTAACCTTTTGAGGTTGCGTTCAGCGCCAATGACGGTCCACGCCAAATTCGAAAGAAGGAACATGAGCGGTGTGCACGAAAAGGCCGAGCTGTACGCGCTCGACATCTCGGATGTGACCTGGCTCAGCGCCCCGGGGAGCAGTTCTGAAGACCGCATAGAGATCGCGTACCTCCCCGGCGGCGCGGTCGCGCTCCGCAACCCCTCCGACCCCAACGGCACGGTGCTCAGATACACCGCCGCCGAGTGGCACGCCTTCGTGCTGGGCGTCCAGGACGGGGAGTTCGACGACTGACCACCGTCCGGCTGGTCACACCAGGCCTGGTCAGAGCAGGCAAGGGCTCCCGAGCCCGATCGGGAGCCCTTCACCCGCGCGGTGGCCTTACCGCGGCACGACCTCGACCACGGCGGCGTTGCCGTTGCGGTCGATCTTGACCACGGCCGCCGCCCGGTCGCCCATCAGGTCGTCCTGGACACGGTGAGCCTCGTCCTGGGGGAGGAACAGGCTGTCGATACCGCACGAGAGCGACCCGTACCCCCATGTCCGGCACGCCAGGTACGGCTGGGCCGCCGGGCGCTGCCGTGCGATCCCGGTGCCCTTCCACAGGCCGCCGTCACGCGTGAGCGGCACGAACACCTCCCCCGCCTTCTGGCCGTCGGCGGTCGGCAGCCCCGGATAGTGCAGCCTCACGTACGCGCCCCGGAACGGGTCGATCGGGTCGACGGGCCCCGCCGCCAGGCGGTACTCCGTTCCGGCCAGCCTGGCCGAGAGCCGGGGGGCGACCGCCACCACGAGCAACACGGCCTGCAGGAGCAGCGCGGCGGCCACCAGCACCGGGCGCGAGAGCAGGACACGGCGGTTCATCGGGTCGCCTCCATCAGGCGGCGACGCCCGTAGAAGACCAGCGTTCCGGTCAGGATGAAGACCACTCCGAGTACCAGGAAGAGCGCGGCCCCGGCGAACAGCGACTGGAACACCGCGAAGCTCTGCGCCGTGACGAACACCACAAGGGCGGCCGTCGCTAGGAAGACCAGGTACGACAGGTCGCGCCGGGCCGCGACGACGGCGAACCAACTGGCCGCCAGGATGTAGACGAGGGTGCCCGCCACCGCCCGTGCCGTCTGCCCGGCGGTGAACGTGCCCGTGTACCCGTAGTCGCCGCCGGGCGACCACATCACCAGCAGCAGCGCGAGCCCGATCATGAGGCCCACGGCGAGCACCTCACGGCGTCCGTCCACGTCGCCGAAGACGATCGCGGCGCCCGCGACGACGGCGGCCACGGCCAGCCCGGACCAGAGCGCCAGGGCGATCCCGGCGAGGCGGGCCAAGGGCGAGAGTTGGTCGAGATTGGCGGACACGAGCCAGATGAGCCCGACGCCGAGAAAGCCGCCACCGAGCACCAGCACGAGCCGTTCGAGGCTCAACCGTCGGCCGACGGCGTAACGGCCCCCGATGCGCCGCGCCGTGTCGGCGTCGATGACCCCCTCCGCCTGCCACTGGGCCAGTTCCCCGTGCAGCCACGCCAGGCGTCGAGCCGGTACCTGCCGGATCGATTCCATCCCGCGTTGCCTCCTGTCATCCCCGGCCAGGTGCGGCCGATTGCCCTAGTTTGGCGTGAGACAGGAGCTACGAGCATGAGCATCCGTACTCAACTCCGGGAAGTACCTTCACCTCATCCGTCCGGCATTTCCCTTGATCCTGAGGCGGGCCGCTTCATGGCAAGCGGGTGGCCGGCACGGAGCGTGCCAGGCGGCGGCCCAGGCGCTGCATGGGGCGTTCGACGAGGCGGTAGCCGAGCCACCCGCAGCACAGCACCACGGCGACGAACGCGACGGCCAGCAGCGCCTGCGTGACCAAAGGTCGCTCCCGGGGATCACCGAACAGGGTCACGAAGAGCTTCAGCAGCGGATGGTGCAGCAGGTAGACCGAGTAGCTGATCACGCCCAGCCAGACCAGCACGCGCGGCACCGTCCGGTTCCGCAGGGCCATGCCGATCGCGAAGGTCGCTCCGGCCAGCACCAGCGTGGTGATCCACACGCGCGGGTACCCCCACCAGCCGTACCTGAAGGCGAAGAAGGGGATGATCCCCAGCAGGACGGTCACCACCGCGACCGTACGGAGGCCGGAGATCTGTCCCCGCTCCCAGCGGTGGAGCACGGTCCCGGTGAACATCACCGCGAGGATCGCGGCCCCCAGCCAGGGCGTACGGCTGCCGAGGAGCAGGAGCGTCACGGCCAGGCCGCCGAGCAGGAGCGCACCGGCCGCGCGCACCCTGCCGGAATCGGTGACCACGCAGGCCAGCCCCGCGACGAGGACGCCGAGCGCGACGAAGCCAGCCGGGCCGCGCGCGAGGACGGGAGCCGCGAGCAGCACCCCGAGGGCGAGCGCGGCGACGGCGAACGTCACGGCCCACATCCCGCTGCGCCGGTGGACCCCCGCGACGAACAGCGCCGTGATCAGGAGGTAGAAGACCATCTCGTACGAGAGCGTCCACATGGTGTCGGCGACGCCGGCCGACCCGACCACGTCGACGAGCATGGTGGCGTGCGCGGCGGCGGTGGACAGATCGGGCACGACCGCCGGGCGGAGCGGCACGAGCGGGCTCATGGCGAGCACGAGCCCGATGACCAGCAGATAGAGCGGGTAGAGCCGGAAGAACCTGCCCACCCAGAACGACCGCACATCACCCCGGCGTTCCAGCGACGCGGGAATGATGTATCCACTGACCAGGAAGAACACGAGCACGCCGTACATGCCGAGGTTGAACCAGTGCGGCCGCAACCCCGGCAGGAACCGGTAGAACATGTGCTCCAGCAACACGGCCGTCGAGCCCACGCCGCGAATCGCGTCCAGCCAGGCGAGTCTTCGCCCCGGAGAATCCGCGGAAGTGGGGGCCGTTCCGGTACGCGGCTGAGCCGTAGGCATTTGACAGAACTTACCGGCCCAGCACCCAACAAACCGTCAACCCGACTATTTACGCCATTTGCCCTTTTTGTAGGGCTATGTAGGTATAAGCGACAATAGCGGTAGCCCGGTCACTCCCATTCGATGGTGCCCGGGGGCTTGCTGGTCACATCGAGGACGACGCGGTTGATCTCGCGGACCTCGTTGGTGATGCGCGTGGAGATGCGGGCCAGCACGTCGTAGGGAACGCGGGACCAGTCGGCCGTCATGGCGTCCTCGCTGGTCACCGGCCTCAGCACGACCGGGTGGCCGTACGTGCGGCCGTCGCCCTGGACGCCGACCGAGCGCACGTCGGCGAGCAGCACGACCGGGCACTGCCAGATGTCGCGGTCGAGACCGGCGCGGGACAGCTCCTCGCGGGCGATGGCGTCGGCCTCGCGCAGGATGGCCAGCCGGTCGTAGGTGACCTCACCGACGATGCGGATGCCGAGCCCGGGGCCCGGGAACGGCTGGCGCCAGACCATCGCCGAAGGCAGGCCGAGCTCCTCGCCCGCCCGGCGGACCTCGTCCTTGAACAGGGTGCGCAGGGGCTCGACCAGGGAGAACTTCAGGTCGTCTGGCAGGCCGCCCACGTTGTGGTGGGACTTGATGTTGGCCGTGCCCGTGCCGCCGCCCGACTCCACGACGTCGGGGTACAGGGTGCCCTGGACGAGGAAGTCGACGGGGCCGTCGGCCAGGATGGCGCGCTGCTCGTCCTCGAAGACCCGGATGAACTCGCGGCCGATGATCTTGCGCTTCTCCTCGGGGTCGGACACCCCGGACAGGGCCTTCAGGAACCGCTCGGCGGCGTCCACGACCCGGAGCTTCACGCCCGTGGCCGCGACGAAATCGCGCTCGACCTGCTCGGCCTCGCCCTTGCGGAGAAGCCCGTGGTCGACGAAGACACAGGTGAGCCGGTCGCCGATGGCCCGCTGGACGATCGCGGCGGCCACCGCGGAGTCGACACCGCCGGACAGCCCGCAGATCGCCCGCCCCTCGGGCCCGACCTGCTCGCGCACGGCCTCGATGGCGTCCTCGACGATATTGAGCATGGTCCAGGTGGGGCGGCAGCCCGCCGCGTCGAGGAAGTGCTTCATCACGGCCTGGCCGTGCTCGGAGTGCAGCACCTCGGGGTGGAACTGCACGCCGTACAGCCCCCTCTCGGGGGACTCCATGGCCGCGACCGGGGTGTCCTTGGTCCACGCGGTGACCGCGAAGCCCTGCGGAGCCGCGGCGACGCTGTCGCCGTGGGACATCCAGACCGACTGGGCCAAGGGGAGCCCGGCGAAGAGCACACCCTCGCTCCCCACGGTCAGCGGCGTGCCGCCGTACTCGGCGATGCCGGTCTGGGCGACCTGGCCGCCGAGGACCCGGGCCATCTCCTGGAAGCCGTAGCAGATGCCGAAGGTCGGCACGCCGGTCTCGAACAGCCCTTCGGGGGCCGCCGGGGCACCCTCGGCGTACACCGAGGAGGGGCCGCCGGACAGGATGATCGCCTTCGGGTTCTTGGCCAGCATCTCGCGCACGGGCATGGTCGAGGGAACGATCTCGGAGTACACATGGCACTCACGGACCCGCCGCGCGATCAGCTGCGCGTACTGCGCGCCGAAATCGACGACAAGCACCGTGTCGAACTCAGACACCGAAAAGACCCCCCAAAAGACGCCGCGGTCCCCACAGTCTATCGGCGACCACCGCCGCCGGGACGCCGCCCAAGATCCCCCTCGGACGGCGGCTCGCGATCCTGAACCGCGCCATCCCGATATGCGTCGTAGGGACATGAGGACTTCACTCGGTACGGCTGCGGCCGTCGCGCTCGCCGTAGGGCTAGTGGCGGCTGCCTGCACGAACGGCGGGAGCGGTACGGCGCCCAAAGCCGGGGAACCCGTGGCATTGGGCAATATAAAGCTCGTCTCGTACACCGGCTGTGACGACATGCTGGCGGGCCTGCGCGAGGCCACGGCGGAGAACGTCGGGCCGTACGGCCTCGGCGGGAACATGATCTTCTTCGCCACCGGCGGGGCGGACGACGCCATGGCCAAGTCCGAGGCGCGGTCGTCCGGGCCCACCTACTCGACGACGAACGTCAACGAGGCGGGCGTCGACGAGCCGGACCTGGTGAAGACCGACGGCAAGCGGATCATCACCTACGGCCGGGGCCTGCTCCGCGTGATCGATGTGCCGTCGAAGAAGGTCACCGGCACGCTGCGGCTCATGCCGGCCGATCAGGGCTGGTCACCCGGCGACCTGCTGGTCGACGGCGACCGCGCGCTCGTGCTCTTCTCCCAGGGCGGCGCCGTCCCGATGGGCGCCATGGCCAAGCGACCCGCGTTCGTGGGCCCGAAGTACGTGCTGGTCGACCTCAAGGACCTGAAGGTCCTCGGATCGATCACCCCGTCCGGGAGCCACGTGGACGCCCGCATGACCGGCTCGTCCGTGCGGATCGTGGTCAGGTCGCAGCCCGACATCACCTTCCCCGAGGCGCGCCCGGACGAGCCCGAGGCGAGCCTGACCAAGCGCAACCAGGACGTCGTACGGGCCGCGCCGATCGACGCCTGGCTCCCGAAGTACGAGGTCGCCGGGCCCGACGGCGCCCCCCGAACGGAGAAGGTGAAGTGCGAGCGGGTCAGCCACCCGGAGGAGTACACCGGCACCTCGATGCTGACCGTGCACACGATCGACCTGCGCGCCGGGCTCGACGCCGACGACCCGATCAGCGTGGCCGCCGACGGTGACACCGTCTACGCCACCCCCACCAGCCTCTACGTCACCAGCAATCCCCGCTGGTGGATGCGGCGCGTGGTGGACGACGTCTCGCGGCCGGAGACGCCCGCCGCGAGCTCGGAACCCTCCCCCGGGAACGCGGAGGCGTCCCCCTCCAGCACGGTCATCGCCCCGAAGGACCCGCCGAGCTCGCCCCCGGCCGAGAAGGTCGAGCCGAGTGACGACCCGTCGATGCCCACGCTGCTGCCCGAACCCACGGCGACCGCGACGGTCACGGCTACGGTGACGGCGACGCCGACGGGCACCACGGGATCGCCGAGCGCCGGGAGCACCCCGCAGTTCAAGGCGCCGCCGGAGCAGACAGAGGTGCACCGGTTCGACATCACGGCCGCGGGAGCTCCCAGGTACGTCGCCTCCGGGGTGGTCCCCGGGCGCCTGCTCAACCAGTACTCCCTGTCGGACTACGAGGGGAACCTCCGGGTGGCCACCACCTCGTTCGGCGACGACGGGGTGGCATCGGCCAGGAGTTCGAGCGGGGTCTACGTGCTCGACGCCGGCACGCTTTCCAGGACCGGCGAGATCACCGGCCTGGGCAACGGCGAGCGGATCTACTCGGTGCGCTTCATCGGCCCCGTGGGGTACGTCGTGACGTTCAAGCAGGTGGACCCGCTCTACACGCTGGACCTGCGTGACCCGTCGCGGCCCAAGGTCACCGGCGAGCTGAAGATCACCGGGTACTCCGCCTACCTCCACCCGGCCGGCGACGGGCGGCTGATCGGCATCGGGCAGGAGGCGAGCGACAAGGGCCGCACCCTCGGAGCCCAGGTCTCGCTGTTCGACGTCAGCGACCCGGCCAAGCCCGCCCGGCTGTCGCAGTACCACCAGAAGGACTCCGGTTCGGAGGCCGAGTGGGATCCGCACGCGTTCCTGTACTGGCCCGCTTCCGGGCTCGCCGTGCTGCCCCTCAGCACCTGGGGCGTTCAGGCACAGGACAGCCAGACGGCCGCGCTGGTGCTGAAGGTCGCGGACGGCGCGATCACGAAGACCGGGCTGATCACCCACCCGAAGCCGAAGAACTCCGGCGAGCCGATGCCGCCCGACGCGATGATCAGGCGCTGCCTGGTCATCGGCGACACCCTGTGGACGGTCTCGGACATGGGGCTCAAGGCCAGCGACGCGAAGACCCTGGCCGACGAGGGCTGGATCCCCTTCACCGCCTGAGGTCCATCCGGCCGACATGCTTCCGGGCCGTATCGCGCAGTACGGCCCGGGAGTGCCGGGCCGCACGTCCCTGTCCCGATATGACGGGACGGGGGCGCGCGGCCCAGGGCACACTCGGCTCAGACGCGCTTGGTCTCCGGCTCTCCCGAGGGGACGATCTCGGGGGCGCCGAGGCGGATGGCGTCGGCCTCCTGGTCGGTGTCCTGCTCCTGCGACGCCCGCTCGGCCTCCACGCGCTTGGTGTAGTACTCGACCTCGCGCTTGACCTGCTCGGCGTCCCATCCGAGCGGCCCGGCCATCAGCTCGGCCGCCTCCTCCGCCACGGCGGTGCCCCGGTGGAAGGTCTCGATGGAGATGCGCGTGCGGCGGGTGAGCGCGTCGTTGAGATGGCGGGCGCCCTCGTGGGTGGCCGCGTAGACGATCTCGGCCCTGAGGTAGTCGTCGGCACCCGTCAGCGGGCGCGCCAGCGAAGGATCGCGCTCGATCAGCGCCAGCACCTCGTCGATCAGCGAGCCGTACCTCTGCAGCAGATGCTCGATGCGGGCGACGTGGAGACCCGAGGCACGCGCCAGGCGGTGACGGGAGTTCCACAGCGCCTGGTAGCCCTCGGCGCCCACGAGCGGGATCTTGTCGGTGCAGGACGCCGGCACGCGCTGGTCGAGCCCGTGCGCGACCGCGTCCACCGCGTCCTTGGCCATGACGCGGTACGTCGTGTACTTCCCGCCCGCGATCATGACGAGGCCGGGCACCGGATGGGTGACGACGTGCTCCCGCGACAGCTTGGAGGTCTCCTCCGACTCCCCGGCCAGCAGCGGGCGCAGCCCGGCGTACACGCCCTCGACGTCGTCACGGGTCAGCGGCACCGAGAGCACCGCGTTGATGTGGTCGAGCACGTAGTCGATGTCCTGGCGGGAGGCGGCCGGGTGGGCCTTGTCCAGCTCCCACTGGGTGTCGGTGGTGCCGATGATCCAGTGCCGTCCCCACGGGATCACGAAAAGCACCGATTTTTCGGTGCGAAGGATGATTCCGGTGAGCGAGTGGATCCGGTCGCGCGGGACCACGAGGTGGACGCCCTTGGACGCGCGCACGTGGATCTGGCCGCGCCCGCCGACCATCTCCTGGATCTCGTCGGTCCATACGCCGGTCGCGTTGACCACCTGCCGGGCGCGGACGTCGAACTCGGTGCCGGTCTCCAGGTCACGCACCCGCACCCCGGTCACCCGCTCGCCCTCGCGCAGGAAGCTGACGACCTTGGTACGCGACGCGATCTGCGCGCCGTACGCGGCGGCGGTGCGCAGCATCGTGGTGACGTGCCGCGCGTCGTCCACCTGGGCGTCCCAGTACTGCACGGCGCCGGTGAGCGACGACCTGCGCAGCGCCGGGGCGAGCCGCAGGGCCCGGCGGCGCGACAGGTGGCGGTGGCCCGGCACGCCTCGGGACAGGCCGGTCGAGAAGCCGAGCGAGTCGTACATCGTCAGGCCAGCGCCCACGTACGGCCGCTCCCAGATGTGGTGGGTGAGCGGGAACAGGAACGGCACCGGACGCACCAGGTGCGGGGCGATGCGCTGGAGGAGCAGCGCCCGCTCCTGCAACGCCTCGCGCACGAGGTCGAAGTTGAGCTGCTCCAGGTAACGCAGGCCGCCGTGGATCAGCTTGGAGGACCGGGAGGAGGTGCCGGAGGCGAAGTCACGCGCCTCGACCAGACCGACGGAGAGCCCGCGGGTCACGGCGTCCAGCGCGACGCCGGAACCGACGACACCGCCACCGACCACGATGACGTCGAGCTCCTGGTCGGGGTCGGCCATGCGCGCGAGGGCCGCCGATCGCTCCGCCGGGCCTATGCGGGCCGAGTAGATCCCGCCGCCCCGGGACTGCACATCAGCGCCATCCCACTGGACCTGTCCGTCACCGCGCTGACCGTCCACAGCCCCACCATCCCGACCGACCGCACCGTGGCCATGCCCGGCGTTCACGCTCACATGCTCGACGTCCATACTCACACCATCTCGTGGAGCCTCGGCGTCGCCGTGCCCGGTACCGGGCATCCGGGCCTTCTCGGCACCGTCCGGGGTGACGTCGCCGGTCTCGCTGGGCCGGGGCTCCGGGCCGGTCTCGCCCGGCTCGACCCCGCTGGCTGTGTGCGCTGTCATTGCGATCCCCCTGGGGTGCGGCTTGTCGCGTTGTGTCCTATTTCTACCCGCGAGTAGATACCTGCATGCCGTGAGCGGACCTCGCCGGGGATGAGCCTCCTCACAGCGGGCGACTCATGAGTCGTCCGCTACCACGTCGCCCTCTCCCGTCACTCCGGTCACCCGCTCGCCGCGGGTAGATCTTCTCCGGCGCCCCGAAGCGTAGATCTTCACCCGGCGCGCGAGGACCCTCCTGCGGATACCCCGGGAATCGGCGATCACGCTCTTCGGACGGGGCCCGCGTCTTTTCCCAGCCCTCGTCAGACCCGCACCACCTCGACGCCGGCCTCCGTGAACGCCTCGGCGGCGGCGTCGGAGAGCCCGGCGTCGGTGATCAGCACGTCGATGCGGTCGATGGAACAGATCTTCGCGAAGGCCCGGCGGCCGGCCTTGGAGGCGTCGGCGACGGCCACGACCCGGGCGGCCCGGCCGATCAGCTGGTTGTTCACGCTGGCCTCACCCTCGTGGTGCGCGGACGCGCCCGCCTCCGCGTCGATGCCGTCGACCCCGAGGAACGCGATGTCCAGCGTCACCTGCTCCAGCACCCCGGAGGAGAGCGGGCCGATCAGCTCGTACGACTGCGGCCTCGCGACCCCGCCCGTGACGACGAGCTTGACGTTCTGCCGCACGGTCAGCTCCGAGGCGATGTTGAGCGCGTTGGTCACGACGGTGAGCCTGGCGCCCGGCTCCGCCCGCAGGGCGAGCGTCCTCGCGACCTCGGAGGTCGTCGTGCCGCCGTTCATGCCGACGACGGCCCCCGGCGAGACGAGCTCGGCCGCGGCCTCGGCGATGCGGTGTTTCTCTCCGGCGTGCCTGGCCGTCTTGTAACGAAGGGGGAGGTCGTAGCTCACGCTCTGGGCGACCGCGCCACCACGCGTGCGCATGAGCATCTGCTGCTGGGACAGCTCGTCGAAGTCGCGCCGGATCGTCGCCGTCGAGACCTCAAGGGTCTCCGCGGCCTCCTCGACCGTCAGGCGCCCGTGCTGGGCCAGCAACTCCAGCACGGCATTCCAGCGTTCATACCGGCTCATGGTCCCAAAGCGTGGCACAAGACCCGACTCGCACACCCGGATACCCGGCACCTGATGCACAATCGTGCTTATTAGTGCTATAAAAAGTGCAGAACAAATCAAATGGGAGGAACCGGCCCGTGACGACGCACACCGAGACCGAGATCGCCTCTCAGCCGGACTGCTGGGGCCGCGCGGCGGAACTGGCCGGGACCGCGGCCCTTCCCCGGTCCGGCGAGCGGGTCGCCGTCGTCGGCTGCGGCACCTCCTGGTTCATCGCGCAGGCCTATGCCGTCCTGCGCGAGGCGGCCGGGCACGGCGAGACCGACGCGTTCGCCGCGTCCGAGGCCCCGCTCGGCCGGTCGGACGGCGGCGCGCCGGGCCGGCCGTACGACAGGGTGCTCGCGCTGACCCGATCCGGCACCACCACCGAGGTGCTGGAGCTCCTGCGCCGGCTCGACGGCACGAGGACCACGGCCATCACCGCCGACCCGAACACCCCCGTCATGACGCTCGCGGACGAGGTCGTCGTGCTCGGCTTCGCCGACGAGAAGTCCGTCGTCCAGACGCGCTTCGCCACCACGCAGCTCGCCCTGCTCCGCGCCCACCTCGGCGAGGACCTCACCGGGGCCATCGCCGACGTCGAGCAGGCGGTCTCCGAGCCGGTTCCCGCCGAACTCGTCGACGCCGAGCAGTTCTCCTTCCTCGGCCGGGGCTGGACCTGCGGGCTCGCGCAGGAGGCGGCGCTGAAGATGCGGGAGGCCTCGCGCTCGTGGACCGAGGCGTACCCGGCCATGGAGTACCGCCACGGCCCGATCAGCATCGCCGGGCCCGGGCGCGTCACCTGGATGCTCGGCACCGCCCCCGAGGGCCTGGCCGACGACGTACGGAAGGCGGGCGGCACCTTCGTCACTCGCGACGCCGACCCGATGGCCGAGCTGGTACGGGTCCAGCGGGTCGCGGTGGCACGCGCGCACGCCCAGGGACTGGACCCCGACCAGCCGCTTCACCTGACCCGATCTGTGATCCTGTCCTCATGAGCATCACACTCGCCGACGCCCGCGTCGTGACCCCCGACGGTGTGCACGAGGGCTGGATCACCATCGAGGACGGCCGCTTCACCCACATCGGGCAGGGCCAGGCCCCCCGCGACGGGCACAGCCTGGCCGGGCGGTACGTCGTCCCCGGCTTCGTCGACATCCACACCCACGGCGGAGCCGGGGGTTCCTTCCCCTCCGGCGACCAGGAAGAGGCGCGGCGAATCGCGGCCTTCCACGCCGGGCACGGCACCACGACGATCATGGCGAGCCTGGTCACCGCGTCGCTCGCGGACCTCGCTCGGGCCACCGCCGCCCTGGCCGACCTGTGCGACGACGGGGTGCTGGCCGGGATCCACTTCGAAGGGCCCTACATCGCCCGGTCACGCTGCGGCGCGCACGATCCCACGCTGCTTCGCGACCCCTCCGCCGGCGAGCTGTCGGACCTGCTGAAGGCCGGACGCGGGCACGTGCGGATGCTGACCATCGCCCCCGAGCTGCGCGGCGGCCTCGACACCATCCACGCCGCCGTGTCCGAGGGCGTCATCGCGGCCCTCGGCCACAGCGACGCGACGTACGAGCAGGCCATCGCGGGCATCGAGGCGGGCTGCACGGTGGCCACCCACCTCTACAACGCCCTGCCCCCGCTGCACCACCGCGAGCCCGGGCCGATGGCCGCGCTGCTGGAGGACGAGCGGGTGACGATCGAGCTGATCAACGACGGGGTGCACGTGCACCCGGCGATGATGAGGCTGGCGGGCACGGTCGCGGGCGCGAGCCGTACGGCGCTGATCACCGACGCGATGGCCGCCGCCGGCATGGGCGACGGCACCTACCGGCTCGGCTCCATGGAGGTGGAGGTGTCGGACGGCGCCGCCAGGCTCGTGGAGGGCGGCACCATCGCGGGCAGCACCCTGACCATGGACGTGGCCTTCCGGCGCGCGGTCCAGGAGGTCGGCCTTTCGGTGTCCGAGGCCTCCGAGATGGCGTCGCTCACTCCCGCCCGCGTCCTCGGCGTGGACGGCCGCACCGGCTCGATCTCCGTCGGCAAGGACGCCGACCTCGTGGTGCTCGACGACGACCTCACCCTCCACGGCGTCATGCGCCGCGGCACCTGGCTCACCTCGCCATGACCCGGCACGACGGGGCGGCACCGTAACTCTCACGGTCACGCTGGACGCGGCGCGGCTCCTGGCGGGCCCGAACGCCGTACCAAGTCTCCGGCAACCCGACCTGGTCGCCGGGGAGATCGACGCCACGCAAGAGCCGGGCAGGTGGACGGGAGGACGGCCCCTTCCCTCGGTGGTCCGGCGGGGGAAGGGCCCGCGTCAGTGGACGTGGGGGGCTACGACGACCTCCACGCGCTGGAACTCCTTGAGGTCGGAGTAGCCGGCAGTGGCCATCGTGCGCCGCAGCGCGCCCATGAGGTTCATCGAGCCGTCGGCGACGCTGGACGGGCCGTGGAGGATCTGCTCCATGGTGCCGATCGTGCCGACCTCCACGCGGGCGCCTCGCGGCAGCTCGCCGTGGTGGGCCTCGGAGCCCCAGTGGTGACCGCGCCCCGGAGCCTCGGCGGCGCGGGCCAGCGGGGAGCCGACCATGACGGCGTCGGAACCGCAGGCGATGGCCTTGGCGATGTCACCGGAGCTGGTCATGCCGCCGTCGGCGATCACGTGGACATAGCGGCCGCCGGACTCGTCGAGGTAGTCGCGGCGGGCGGCGGCGACATCGCCGATCGCGGTCGCCATCGGCACCGCCACGCCAAGCACCGTGCGCGTGGTGTGACCGGAACCACCGCCGAAGCCCACCAGGACACCCGCGGCGCCGGTGCGCATCAGGTGGAGCGCCGCGGTGTAGGTGGCGCAGCCGCCGACGATGACGGGGACGTCGAGCTCGTAGATGAACTGCTTCAGGTTGAGCGGCTCGGCCCGGCCCGAGACGTGCTCGGCCGAGACCGTGGTGCCCCGGATGACGAAGATGTCGACCCCGGCGTCGATCACGGCCTTGTAGTGCTGCGCGGTGCGCTGGGGCGACAGCCGCGCGGCGGTCGTCACACCGGCGGACCTGATCTCCTCGATGCGGCGCCCGATGAGCTCGTCGCTGATCGGCGCGGAGTAGATCTCCTGGAGCCGCCTGGTGGCGGCCTCCCCCCGCAGCTCGGCGACCTCCGACAGCAGCGACGCCGGGTCGTCGTAGCGGGTCCAGAGCCCTTCGAGGTCGAGCACGCCGAGGCCGCCGAGACGCCCGATGTCGATCGCCGTCTTGGGCGAGACGACGCTGTCCATGGGGCTCACCACCACGGGCAGGTCGAACCGGTAGGCGTCGATCTGCCAGGCGATCGAGACCTCCTCCGGGTCGCGGGTGCGTCGGGACGGCACGATGCCGATCTCGTCCAGCGCGTAGCCCCGGCGCCCGCTCTTGCCGCGCCCGATCTCTACCTGAGTCATTCTCTTGTCGTTCCCGTCGCTCGGAGAAGCCGCTTCGCTCGTAGGTCCTTACCCGCGCAGGCCGTGATGTCGCCGCCGGACGATGCCCGGCCGCGACCTCAGCGGCCGTGGTAGTTGGGTGCCTCGACCGTCATCTGGATGTCGTGGGGGTGGCTCTCCTTGAGACCGGCGGAGGTGATCGGCATCAGCATGCCGTTCTCATGGAGCTCGTCGATGGTGCGGGAACCGGTGTACCACATGCCCTGGCGCAGGCCGCCGACGAGCTGGTGGGCCACGGCGGCCACCGGGCCGCGGTAGGGCACCTGGCCCTCGATGCCCTCGGGGATGAACTTGTCCTCGCTGGTGACGCCCTCCTGGGAGTAGCGGTCCTTGCTGTAGGAACCGCCGCGCTCGCGGTTGCGCACCGCGCCGAGCGAGCCCATGCCACGGTAGGACTTGAACTGCTTGCCGTTGATGAAGATCAGCTCACCGGGCGACTCCTCGCAGCCGGCCAGCAGCGAGCCCAGCATCACGGTGTTCGCCCCGGCCGTGAGGGCCTTGACGATGTCGCCGGAGTATTGAAGGCCGCCGTCGCCGATCACCGGGACCCCGGCGGGGGCGCAGGCCAGCGACGCCTCGTGGATGGCCGTGACCTGCGGCGCGCCGACTCCGGCCACGACGCGGGTGGTGCAGATGGAGCCGGGGCCCACCCCGACCTTGACGGCGTCGGCACCGGCGTCGACGAGCGCCTGGGCGCCCGCCCGCGTGGCGACGTTGCCCGCGATGACGTCGACCCGGCCGTTGGCCTTGATCTTGGCGACCATGTCGCAGACCCCGCGCGAGTGGCCGTGGGCGGTATCGACGATGATCACGTCGACCCCCGCCTCGATCAGGGCCATGGCCCGCTGCTCGGCGTCGCCGGCGAGGGGGGCCCCCCCCCCCCCCCCCCCCCGGCCCGCGGGGGGGCTCGGGGGGAGGGGGGATTTCGCGGGCGTGGGGTTGTGGGTTTTCGTGGTGTTGGCGGGCGCGCGGCCCCCC
>NZ_JBFBIK010000031.1:0-69964 GCF_040685555.1 Sphaerisporangium sp. NPDC088356 | reverse complement strand
GCCACATGACCACGGTCGATCGCTCTATCGGGCTGCCTCAGGCTGAATAGCTACGCCCAGAGAGGTGGTGTTTGAGAAGGCCACCCGTAATCCGGTGACTATTAGGAAGCAAGCGCCTCAATAGTCACTTTAGCATCATTTGTCTGATTTTCGGAGTCGGTTTCCTTGCGGCACTCCGCAAGAACCTCCAAGCCCATGTAGCGACGCTGCTCGGTCCACTCGTCGTTCTGCTCGGCCAGCACGGCACCGACCAGCCGGATGATCGCCTCGCGGTTGGGGAAGATGCCTACAACGTCGGTCCGCCTGCGGATCTCCTTGTTCAGCCGCTCCTGCGGGTTGTTGCTCCACACCTGCCGCCACACCGTCTTGGGGAAGGCGGTGAACGCCAAGATGTCCTCGCGTGCCTCGTCCAGATGCGCAGCAGCCCTGGGGTACTTGGCCTCCAGCACCTCCACGACATGGCGATGCTGGGCGTGGACCGACTCGGCGTCGGGCTGCTCGAAGACGGTGCGCAGCATGGTCGCCACCCACGGCTGAGCCGACTTGGGCACGCGCGAGGACAAATTTCTGGCGTAATGCGCCCGGCACCTCTGCCAGCAGGCGCCGGGCAACGTCGAGGCGATGGCGTCCCGCAGGCCGGCATGGCAGTCGGAGGTGACCATGTGCACGCCCGACAGGCCACGGGCGACCAGGCCGCGCAGAAACGCCAGCCACCCCGCACCGTCCTCGGAGGACACAACGTCCAGGCCCAGGACCTCCCGGTAGCCATCGGCGTTGACACCGGTGGCGACCAGCGCGTGCACACTCACCGTCCGCCCGCCTTCGCGCACCTTCTGGGTCAGGGCGTCGATCCACACGAAGGTATACGACCCGCCGTCCAGCGGCCGGGACCGGAACTGCTCCACCACCTCGTCCAGTTCGGCGGCCATCGCCGACACCTGGGACTTCGACAGCGAGGTGATGCCCATCGCCTCGGCGAGCTTCTCCACCCGCCGCGTCGACACCCCCAGCAGATACGAGGTGGCCACCACCGAGGTCAACGCCCGCTCGGCACGACGGCGCTTGTCCAGCAGGAAGTCGGGGAAATAGGAGCCCTGTCGCAGCCGGGGCACCGCCAGCTCGATCGTTCCCGCCCGGGTATCCCACGGCCTGGCACGGTAGCCGTTGCGGGTGTTGACGCGCTCGGCGGTGACCTCCCCGTAGCCGGCTCCGCAGATCTGCTCGACCTCCGCGCCCATCATCCGGTGCGCGAACTCGCGGATCATCGTGCGCAGCAGGTCCGGGCTCGCCGCGGCCAGGGTCTCCTCGAAGTACTCCCCGGCAGCGGGCACAATGTCATTGACGGCCACTTCGTCCCCTTCGTGTTGATGTGAGCGAATCGAAGGATTACGGAGTGGTCGTCTCTTGTCACATGGATCTCACCCGTACCAGTCCGGGGCTAGATCACCCGCCCACCATCTCCCTGGACGTGAACTACGCGTTGACTCCTGATCAGGTCGCCTCGCCGATGGCCGGCAGGCCGTATGACCTGAGGCACGCGGCCGTTTCGCTATGGCTCAACTCGGGAGTCCCGGCGCCGGACGTGGCTGAGCGGGCCGGGCAGAGCGTGGATGTGCTGCTGCGGGTCTATGCGAAGTGTGTCGATGGGCAGCGGGAGATGGCCAACCAGCGGATAGCCGAGGCGTTGACGGCGTGAAGACGATCTACCATCGGAGGGTCACGGTTATCCCGTGGCCCTTCGTCTTTGGGCCTCTGAGCTGGGCAAACGTCCCTGGTTTCATCCCGCGTATATCCCGTGGGCACCCGCTCAGGGCTGCTATTGGTGGCATCCGGCTGCACCTGGCGTCAGGTGCTGATCAACGTAAAAGACCAGGTCAAGGGCTAGATGACCTGGTCTCTGCAGCGCACCCTGCAGGATTCGAACCTGCGACCGTCGGATTAGAAGTCCGATGCTCTATCCAGCTGAGCTAAGGGTGCTCTCGGATAATTGTGCATGATCTGGGGAGCGTCCGTGCACCGGTTATGGGGCGCGTCCGCTCGGCGTGGATGTTCACCACGGAGTCTATGGCCGGTGGGCGGTGAGGCCGATGACCAGCCACATGAACAGGGTGCCGCCGATGGTCGCCAGGAGGGTGGCTCGGGTGGGGTGGTCGGTGGTGTGGGCCTCGGGGAGGATGTCGGCGGTGGCCAGGTAGAGCAGGAAGCCGCCGAAGAAGCCCAGGTAGGCGGCCAGCACCGGCTCGGGGATGTGGATCAGGAAGGTCAGCGAGGCGCCGACGATGGGAGCCACGGCGTCCAGCAGCACCAGGATCACGGCCCGCCGCCGGGCGTTGCCGTACAGGGTCGTGAGCGTGAAGGTGTTGAAACCGTCGGTGAAGTCGTGGGCGATCACCGCGATGGCCACCACGAGGCCGAGCTCGCTCCCTGTCTGGAACGCGGCGCCGATGGCGGTGCCGTCGATCAGGCTGTGGACGACGAGCGCCGACCCGGCGCCGAGGCCGACGGCGGCGTGCCGGTGGCTGTGGCTGGCGTAGTGACCTTCCTGCACCTCGTGGACGGCCAGAGATCGTTCGATGACATGGATCGTCAGGAAGCCGAGTGCGAGCGCGAGCATCGGTAGTGGCACGCCCAGAAGCCGGTACGGCCCGAGCGCGAGACCTTCGGGTACGAGATCGAAGGCCACCACGCCCAGCATCACGCCGGCCGCCGCGCCGAGCACCATGTGCCGCCTGTCCCGGACGCGCTGGGCCACGATGCCGCCCAGGAGAGTCGTGACGAAGGCGGCGAAGGCCAGCACGATCGGCATGGGGCCACCGTAGACACCTAAGACGGTACTGAGCCGGGCAACACGCGAGATCAGGGCGAGGAGGAGGCCCCTCGGAGGGGGAGGCCGGCCTTGCAGCAGACGGCGTCGATCGCTGTCATGTTGGCGATCGAGTCCTGCGGTGGAGTGAGAGGAGGGGTGCCGTTCTGTACGGCTGCCGCGAAGGCGCGGAGCTGGTAGGTGTAGGTGGCTTCGCCGGTACGCGGTGCGTCATGCCAGACGGAACGGACCTTCGATTAGGAAGGTCGGTCGGCGAAGGTGGTGGTGGTTGCGGTAGGGGTACCCGGGAGAGCCGGGGGAAGGCTCCCGTGGTCAGTGAGGTGGGACTAAGATTCTGGGCCATGTTCGTCGGCACGGCTTCGCCTGAGATCTCCCTAGATGGCGGTGATGTGACGGAGGGTGTCGTGCGCGTGGGCGACACCGTGCGACGTCCGATGAGCGCGTCCAGCCCGGCCGTGCACGCCCTGCTCAACCACCTTGAGGCGGTCGGGTTCGAGGGGGCGCCACGTGTGCTCGGCATCGACGAGCGGGGGCGGCAGATCCTCTCCTATGTCCCCGGCCGCGCGGCGACCCGTCCCCTCCCCGCGCACGCGGTCGGCGATGAGGCACTGGTCGACCTCGCCGTGCTGATGCGGCGGTTCCACGACGCCGCCGAGAGCTTCGTACCTCCACCGGACGCCGTGTGGGAGGGGGGCTCCGCGGATGATGCCGCGCCCGAGCTGATCGGTCATTGCGATGTCACCCCCGAAAACGTGATCTTTCGCGGTGGGAGGCCTTGTGCGCTCATCGACTTTGACATGGCCCGCCCGACGACCCGGCTGTTCGACGTCGTGACCGCCTTACGGCACTGGGCGCCGATCGCGGACCCGCTCGATCGCGACCCCCTGCAGTGCCATCTCGACGTCGGCGCGCGGCTCAGGCTGTTCTGCGACGCCTACGGTTTCGCGGCGCGCGATCGGCGCCGGCTTCTGGAGTTGAGCCGCCTTCGGTTCGACCGTTCGTACGTCGCCATGCGATCGCGGGCCATGACGAACGGCGGGGGCTGGGCCCGCATGTGGGAAGGCGGCGCCGGCGAGCGCATCCGCCGCGCCTCGGCCTGGCTCGACGCCCACTGGGACGAGCTGGATGCCCACCTGCACTAGAACGAGAAACGAATGCCCAGAGCTTGATGTGCGCCTCACCTCTTGAAGAAAGTCTGAACGATCACACGCGCAGGGAAGTCGAAGACACGTACCGGAGCCATCGTCCGGACACCCGCTCAGCCAAGAAAGCCAAGCAAGAGCTGGAATGGCCGGGCCGTCGGGCTGCTCGCCGGGGTCGCGCTTGACGCGGTCCTCGCCGATCCGCAGAACAGCGCCCACCCGGTCGCGCTGTTCGGCCGTGCCGCCGCCTCCCTGGAACGCCGCCTGTACGGAAGGGTACGTGCCAGGGGCGTGGCCCACGTGGGGGTGTGCGTCGGCTCGGCGGTGGTCCTGGGAGTGGCGGCCGAGCGGCTGACCAGGCGTTCGGCGCCCGCTCGCGTGGCCGTCACCGCCGTGGCCACCTGGGCGGTGCTGGGGGGTACGACCCTGGCCCGCGAAGGGGCGTACATGGCGAACGCCCTCGAATCGGGTGATCTCGCCGCCGCGCGCGCGAGGCTGCCCCACCTGTGCGGGCGTGATCCGTCCGGCCTCTCCGAGGCCGAGCTGGCGCGCGCGACGGTGGAGTCGATCGCCGAGAACACCTCGGACGCCGTGGTCGCCCCGCTGGCCTGGGGCGCGGTGGCGGGCGTGCCCGGTCTGCTGGCCTACCGGGCGATCAACACGCTCGACGCGATGATCGGTCACCGCTCGGAGCGGTACGAGAGGTTCGGCTGGGCCGCCGCCCGCCTGGACGACGTGGCGAACTTCGTCCCGGCCCGGGTCACCGGGGTGCTGGCCTGCGTGCTCGCTCCGCTGGTCGGCGGATCGCCCCGTGGGGCGGCGGCCGTACTGCGCAGGGACGGTCACCGGCATCCCAGCCCCAACTCGGGCCGCTGCGAGGCGGCGTTCGCGGGGGCGCTCGGAGTCCGGCTGGGCGGCCGCAACGACTACGGCGGCCGGGTGGAGCACCGCCCCGAGCTCGGCGACGGTCCCCGTCCCGCCGTTAGCGACATTTCCAGATCTGTACGGCTCGCGCGCGCCGTGAACCTTTCCTCCGCCGCACTCGCGATCGCTTCCGCGTGGGCACTCCGAGGGTGGCGTGGCAGGCGCCGATCGAATGTCCGGTAGGCCTCGACACCCCCTGCGGCATGGCTCTCGATCGAGCAGCGGCCCGCCGGCTCCCGTACGGGCAAGGTCTCCCCAGGATGCGGATTCGGGTGGGTCTGGCATCTTTGGTGGGTGCTCAAAGGAACGCTTCTGGTGGCGGGGACGACTTCGGACGCGGGTAAGAGCGTCGTCACGGCGGGCATCTGCCGGTGGCTGGCCCGCCGTGGGGTGCGCGTGGCGCCGTTCAAGGCGCAGAACATGTCGCTCAACTCCTACGTAACCGCCGACGGAGCCGAGATCGGACGAGCGCAGGTCGCGCAGGCGCAGGCCGCCGGCCTGGAGCCCGTCGCCGACATGAACCCGATCCTGCTCAAGCCCGGCAGCGACCGCCGTAGCCAGGTGGTCGTGCTCGGCAGGCCGCTCGCCGAGGTGGACGCGATGGAGTACGGCGCTTACAAGGATCACCTCAGGATGGTCGCCCTGGAGTCGCTCAACCGGCTCCGCTCGACCTACGACGTGGTCGTGTGCGAGGGCGCCGGCAGCCCCACGGAGATCAACCTCCGCAAGGGGGACATCGCGAACATGGGGCTGGCCCGTGCCGCCGATATCCCGGTGATCGTCGTCGGGGACATCGACAGGGGCGGCGTCTTCGCCTCGCTGTACGGCACACTGGCCCTGCTCGACGCGGGAGATCAGGCGCTCATCAGCGGCTTTCTGATCAACAAGTTCCGTGGGGCGCCGGAGTTGCTCGAACCCGGGCTCGACATGCTGAGGGATCTGACCGGACGCCCCGTGTACGGGGTACTGCCCTGGCTCGACGGGCTCTGGATGGATCTGGAGGACTCCCTGGCCCTGGACAACCGCCCGATGCGCGTTCCTCAGCCGGGCGAGTCGGGAAGCCTGCGGGTGGCGGTGGTGCGGTACCCGAGGATCTCCAACTTCACCGACGTGGACGCCCTCGCGGCGGAGCCGGGTGTGACGGTCCGGTTCGTCGCCTCGGCCGGTGACGTCGCGGAAATCCGCGAGGCCGACCTGGTCATCCTGCCCGGGTCACGTGCCACGGTGTCCGACCTCGAATGGCTCCGCCGTACGGGCCTGGCGTCCGCGCTGCTCGAACGGCGCGGGCCCATCCTCGGGATCTGCGGCGGTTACCAGATGCTCGCGCGCTCGATCCGCGACGACGTGGAGTCCGGCGCCGGGCTGGTGGAGGGGCTCGGGCTGCTTCCCGCCACCGTCGAGTTCGCCCCCGGCAAGACCCTTTCCCGGCCCGTCGGCGAGGCGTACGGCTGCCGCGTCGCCGCCTACGAGATCCACCACGGGATCGTGACGGTCGACGGCGCGCACGGCCGGGAAGGGAAGCCATTCCCGGACGGTGGGGAGAGGGAGCTCTTTGTGGACGGCCGGAGCGGCGGGCCGTTCCTGGACGGGGCAGACGGTGGGAAACCCGAGCCGTTCCTCGATGGTTGCCGGGTGGGCGCGGTGTGGGGGACCACGTGGCACGGGGCGCTGGAGAACGACGGCTTCCGCCGCGCCTTCCTCGCCGACGTCGCCGCGAGGGCGGGCAGGGACTTCGCTCCCGCGCCGGACGTCTCGTTCGCGGCTCTGCGGGAACGGCATCTGGACGCACTCGGCGACCTGATCGAGCACCATGCCGACACCGACGCCCTACTCACGCTGATCGAGAAGGGCGCGCCCTCGGGCATGCCCGCGCTACCTCCTGGAGGAACCACGGGCTTGCCTGGGCCGCCCCCCGGAGGAACGGCGCTGCCTTCGGAAGAATCCGCCGGTCCGCCCGCGCCGCCTCACCGAGGAGCGTGATGGCCGTATGGGAGAATCATCGCGTGCTGGTATATGACGGCGATTGCGGGTTCTGCCAGCGTTGTGTCGACTTCGGGCGCAGGTATCTCCCCGTGATGCCCCGGGTGAGCCGCTGGCAGGATCTCGACTTGGCGGACCACGGCCTGACCCTCGACGAGGTGACCCGGTCCGTCCAGCTGCTCGGTCCCAACGGCCTCCGTGCCTCCGGTGCCCGTGCCGTCGCGCTGCTCCTCGCCGTACAACCCGTGGCCTGGTGGCGCGTGGCCGGCCAGATCATGCTCGTACCCCCGGTGAGCTGGGCCGCCGAGGCTGTCTACCGCGTGGTCGCCCGCAACCGCCACCGCCTCCCGGGCAGCACGGGCACCTGCGCCGTCGACCGCTGACCCACCGGCCTTCCCCACCGTGGCGCCCGCGCCGCCCCACACCGGTAGACGGCCTTGCCGGGATGTGGAAAGGAAGGGGGGCGGAACTGTCCGGGAGTGGTCATGTCGGGGCGGTGGGGCTCGGGGCCAGGATGCGACGCATGACAGCAGTGGTGGAAACCGAGGGGCTGACCAAGTTCTACGGTAAGCGCCGGGGGCTGGAGGATCTCACCTTCGAGATCCGTCCCGGCGAGGTGTTCGGGTACCTCGGCCCGAACGGTGCCGGCAAGACGACGACGATCCGCCTGCTCCTCGACGTGATCCGTCCGACGCGTGGCAGTGTCCGCGTCCTCGGCGGCGACCCCCGTGACGCGGCCCACCGGAGCAGGATCGGCTACCTTCCCGGCGAGCTGGCCCTCGAAGGCCGGGAGAAGGCGCGAGAGTACCTCGACTTCCTCGCGGGCGTCAGGGGTGGCGTGGCCAGGGGGAGCATCGACGTGCTGGCCGAGCGGCTGGAGGCCGACCTTTCCGTCAGGATGGGCCAGCTCTCCAAGGGCAACAAGCAGAAGGTCGGTCTGATCCAGGCGTTCATGCACGAGCCCGAGTTCCTGATCCTCGACGAGCCGACCAGCGGCCTGGACCCTCTCGTCCAGCAGGAGTTCCTCTCGATGGTCCGCGAGGTACGGGCGGCGGGGCGCACCGTGCTCATGTCGTCACACGTCCTCGCGGAGGTCGAGCACGTGTCCGACCGGGTGGGCATCGTCAGGGGCGGCAGGCTGGTCGCCGTGGAGGACGTCGCCGCGCTGCGCGAGAAGGCGGTGCGCCGGGTGGAGTTCCACTTCGACGCCCCGGTGCCCGAGGAGGCGTTCAGGGACCTGCCGGGAGTGCGCGACCTCAAGGTCACGGGCGCGAGCGTGAGCTGCACGATCGACGGCCGTCCCGACGCGCTCATCAAGGCGGCGGCGCGGTTCACGGTCGTCCACATGGTCAGCGCGGAGCCCGACCTTGAGGAGATCTTCCTCACCTACTACAGCGAGGACGTGCATCATGCCCACGTTGGTGCGTAAGACCCTGCGCGACTACCGCCGCGCGATCATCGGCTGGACGGTCGGCATCTGCGTCTTCGTCGGGTTGTACACGTCTTTCTTCCCCCAGATGCATGAAAATCCAGACTTCTACAACCATGCGGCCGTCGCGAAGTACCCCGAGGGCATGCGGAAGCTGATGGGCGGGCTGGAGAACATCGCCAGTGGCACCGGCTTCCTCCAGGCCGTCATCTACCAGCTGTTCGTGCCGATGCTCTTCATCATGTGCGCGGTGATCCTCGGTAACAAGGCCATCGCGGCACCCGAGGAGTCGGGCACGCTGGAGCTGACCCTCACGCTGCCGCTGGACCGCAGGCGGCTGGTGCTGGAACGCTTCGCCGCGCTCGCCATCGGGCTGCTCGGCGTCGCGATCGCGTCGTTCGCGGTGATCGCCGTCCTCGGGTCGGCGGTGGATCTCGGGGTGCCCCTCGGCAGGATCGTCGCGGCGCACACGGGCCTGTACCTGCTGGTCCTGTTCTTCGGGACCCTCGCGCTGGCCGTGGGCGCGGCGACCGGCCGCAAGGCCCTCGCCATGGCGGTCGCCGGCGCGTACGCGGTGGCGGGGTACGTGGTCAACGCGCTGGCCGCCGACGTCGAGGCGATGCGATGGCTGAACCTGCTCTCTCCGTTCCACTACTACAGTGAGGGAAACCCACTGGTCAACGGCTTCCCGGTGGGCGACTACCTGATCCTGCTCGCCGGGTCGGCCGTGCTCGTCCTGACCGCGGTGCTCTCATTCGATCGCCGTGACGTAGGAGTGTGATGGACGTTCTCGCTCACGTGAGCGAGGCGACCGGGGTGCCCACCGACCTGCTCGGCGGATATCTCACGGTGCTCACGGCCGCCTCGTCCACGGGTCGCTTACCCGACCGTGACGCCATCGAGGCGCTGCGCGCGCTCGGGACGGCCGCCGCCGAGCGCGGCGTGCCGATGCGCTCGCTCACCGACGCGTGCCTGCTCGCCTGCGAGCTGACCGCCCGTCCCGGCGGCGCCCCGGTCCTCGGAGCCGTACGCCGGGCCGTCGCGGCGTACTTCGACGGGTACGAGGAGGCGCAACTCCGGGCGATCCGGCAGGAGGACGAGGCCCGGCGGGAGTTCATCGGCGACCTGCTGCAGGGACGGGCCGACCGGCTGGCCGAGCGTGCGGAGCATTTCGGGCTGCGGCTGGCGGAGGCGTACGTGGTGGCCGTGGCCAGGGACGGCAAGCCGATCGGCGACGGCGACCCGCTCATCCGCCGCATCGAGCAGGCGCTCATCACCCGGTTCGGCTCGCACAACGTCCTGATCGCGGCCCGCGACGGCCTGCTGGTCTGCGTGGCGCCCGCCACCCTGACGGCGGCCACCGGCGAGTTCACCCACCATGTACGCGGAAATCTGGACGCCGGCTGGCGGTTGGGCATCGGCCGTCCGCATCGCGGCCCGGGAGGCGTGGTGACCTCCTTTCGCGAGGCGAGCGAGGCGATCGGCCTGGGGGAGCGGCTCGGCCTGCGGCCCCAGATCCTGAGGGCGGCCGACCTGCTGGTCTTCCCGGTCCTGCTGCGTGACCGGGACGCGATCGAGGACCTCGTCGCGACCGTGCTGAACCCGCTGCTGGACGCGCGCGGCGGCCCCGAGCCCCTGCTAGAGACGCTGGACGCGGTGTTCGGAGCCCAGGGCAACCAGACCGCCGCCGCCCGCAAGCTCGGCATCAGCACCCGGGCGGTCACCTACCGCCTTGAGCGCATCCGCCGGCTCACCGGCTTCTCACCCGACGACCCGACGCAGCGCTTCACGCTGGAGACCGCGGTCCTCGGAGCCCGCCTCCTCGGCTGGCCGACGGACTCCGGTTCCTAGCGGTTCCGCCCGACTCCGGTTCTGGGGCGCCCTGCGGGACACCGGGATTCCGGGGGCGTCTACCTGGGCATCCTCATCTTCGATCTCGCGATGCCCGGCTGATCTCAGGGGATCAGCAGGAGCTTGCCGGTCGTACGGCGGCCTTCGAGGTCGTCATGGGCCTTGCCCGCGTCGGCCAGGGGATATTTTCCGGAGATGTGGACCTTGAGGGCACCGCTCGCGACCCAGCCGAGCACGTCGTCGGCCCGGCCGAGCAGCTCCTCGCGCGTGGCGGCGTAGTCGGCGAGCGTCGGCCTGGTGAGGAACAGCGAGCCGCCCTGGTTCAGCCGCTGCGGGTCGAACGGGGGCACCGGCCCGCTCGCCGCCCCGTACAGGGCGAGCATGCCGCGCGGCCGCAGCGAGGCCAGGCTCCCCTCGAAGGTGGCCGCGCCGACGCCGTCGTAGACGACGTTCACGCCCAGGTCGCCGGTCAGCTCGCGTACGGCCCTGTCGAAACCCTCGTACGGGATCACGTCGTCGGCCCCGGCCTCCCTGGCCAGCTTGGCCTTCTCCTCGGTCGAGACCGTGCCGATCACGCGGCCCCCGCGGAGCTTGACCATCTGCGTGAGCAGGAGCCCCATGCCGCCCGCCGCCGCGTGGATGAGCACCTCGTCCCCGGTCTTCACCGCGTACGTCGAGTGGGTGAGGTAGTGGGCGGTGAGCCCCTGGAGGATCACGGCCGCCGCAGGCTCGAAGGACAGATCATCAGGAAGCGGGATCACTCTGGCCGCCGGGACGACCACCTTCTCCGCGTAACTGCCCAGCACTCCCTGCCAGCCCACCCGGTCGCCGACCGCGACATCGGTCACGTTCGCACCGACGGCGGCCACGGTGCCCGCGCCCTCCGACCCGATGCCGAACGGCGCCTGGAGCGGGTAGCGCCCCTCGCGGTGGTAGACGTCGACGAAGTTGACGCCGCTCGCCGCCACGTCGACCAGCACGTCATCGGGCCCCGGGGCGGGATCGGGCACCTCGGTGTATTCGAGCGCGGATGACCCACCAGGGCTGGAGACGACGATGGCATGCATGACGCTTGACTCCTTCGCGATCAGACGGGTGCCTTGCTCGTGCCCAACCCCTCCTCCCCTATTCCTTGTTCCCTCCCGGCTACCTTTGCGGGACCAGGCCTGAGGGGGCCAGGATTGTCGGGGGCGAACATCCGGCCACCAGGTGCGTTCCGGTCACCACAGAGGTCCCGGCCGGCAGGAGAACAGACGGGAGCTGTCGAAGGATGACTGCGACGACCATCGCGACTCAGGGGCAGACACTGACCTTTCCCGACGGCTTCATCTGGGGAGCGGCCACCGCCGCCTACCAGGTGGAGGGAGCGGCGGCCGAGGACGGCCGGGGACCGTCGATCTGGGACACGTTCACCCGGACACCGGGCGCGGTCTTCGAGGGGCACACCGGCGACACGGCCTGCGATCACTACCACCGGTATCCCGACGATGTCCGCATGATGAAGGACCTCGGCCTGGAGGTCTACCGGTTCTCGGTGGCGTGGCCGCGCGTCCAGCCCGGTGGCTCCGGCCCCGCCAACGCGGCGGGTCTGGACTTCTACGAGCGGCTGGTGGACGATCTGCTCGCCGCCGACATCGCGCCGTACGTGACGCTCTACCACTGGGACCTCCCGCAGGCGCTGGAGGAGGCGGGCGGCTGGACCAACCGGGACACCGCCTACCGGTTCGCCGACTTCACGCAGATGGTGCACGACCGTCTCGGTGACCGGGTCGGCACGTGGATGACCATCAACGAGCCCTGGGTGCAGGCCTTCCTGGGATACGGCATCGGCGTGCACGCTCCGGGCCGTACGTCGTCGGCCGACGCCTTCCGCGCCGCGCACCACCTGCTCCTCGCCCACGGGCTGGGCACCCAGGCGCTGCGCGGCGCGGGCGCGCGGGAGATCGCCCTCACGCTGAACCTCGTCCCGGTGGTCACCCCCGCCCAGGTGAACGACCCGGAGCTCGCGCTGTCCGCCGAGGACGCCGAGGCGGTGGACCGGGTCGACTGCCTCATCAACCGGCAGTTCCTCGACCCCGCGCTGCGCGGAGAGTACCCCGGCAAGGTGCTGTCGATCGTCGACCGCATCGCCGGCCTCGACCACATCCACGACGGCGACCTCGCGATCATCAACCAGCCGATCGACCTGCTGGGGATCAACTACTACACCCCCTGCGTCGTACGGTCAGGGCCGGGAGAGCCGGCCAACCCCGCCTACCCCGGCACCGAGGACATCGAGTTCGCCGGCGCCTACGCCCCGACGACCGCCACGGGCTGGGCCATCGTCCCGACCGGCCTCTCCCAGCTCCTCGTACGGCTGGCGCGTGACTATCCCGAGGTGGGTCTGCTCGTCACCGAGAACGGCGCCGCGTTCGACGACGTGGTGTCGGGCGAGCGCGTGCACGACGCCGACCGCACCGCCTTCCTGGAGGGCCACCTGCGGGCCGCGCGCGCCGCCATCGAAGCCGGGGCGGACCTTCGGGGGTACCTCGTCTGGTCGCTGCTGGACAACTTCGAGTGGGCCGAGGGCTACAACAAGCGCTTCGGCATCGTGCACGTCGACTTCACGACGCAGCGGCGCCTGCTCAAGGACAGCGCGCGGTGGTACCGCGAGGTGATCCAGCGCAACGGGCTGTGGAGGGAACGCACCCGGCGCCCCACGCTCGAAGAGGTCGCGGCCAGGGCCGGGGTGTCCAGGTCTACCGTCTCGCGGGTGATCAACGGGCAGGCCACGGTCAGCGACGAGTTCCGCGAGACCGTCATGCACGCGGTCAACGAGCTCGGCTACGTGCCGAACTCGGCCGCCCGCAGCCTCGTCACCCAGCGCACCGACACGATCGGCCTCGTCGTCCTCGACTCACCCACCCCGACCTCCCGTGCCGGGGCCGTGGGTGGCTTCCGCGCCGGAGGGGGGAGCGACGATCCGCTGTTCTCCTCGGTCGTGCGGACGGCCGTCCACTCGTTGGAGGAGCAGGGCAAGCAGGTCACGCTCATGCTCGCCGGTTCCGCGCGCAGCCGGCTCCGGGTGGAGCAGTACGTCGCGGCGGGGCACGTGGACGGGGTCGTGGTCGTCTCCACGCGCGGCGCCGACCCGCTGCTCGGCGCGCTCGCCCGTACGGGCATCCCCACCGTGTCGCTGGGCAGGCCCGCGGTTCCCATGGCCCTGCCGTACATCGACAGCGACGACGCCGGCGGGGCCGTGGCGGCGGTCACCCACCTGCTCGGCACGGGACGGCGGCGCATCGCCATGATCTGCGGCCCGCTGGACAGCGTCGCGGCGCAGTCCCGGCTGGAGGGCTACCGGGACACCCTGCGCGACGGCGGACGCCGGTCGATCGTCGCGATCGGCGACTTCACCCGCGCGTCGGGAGCGGTCGCGATGCGTCAACTCCTCCAGGACGACCCGGCGCTGGACGCCGTCTTCGCCGCCAACGACCTGATGGCGATCGGAGCCCTGAGCGTGCTGCACGAAATGGGGCGCAAGGTCCCCGAAGACGTCGCAATCGTCGGCTTCGACGACATCGAGGCCGCCTCCTACACCATCCCCCCGCTCACCACGGTGAACAGCCTCAGAGAGGACCAGGCCCTGGCGGCCGTCCGCCTCCTCCTCCGCCACATCGACGGCGGCCCCGTCTCCGCCACCATCCTCCCCACCGAACTGATCATCCGTAACTCCACCTGAGTCTCGTCGCCGGAGGCGCCGACCATCATGGTCCTCGCCTCCGGCTCGGGCAGCACTTCCCAGGGGGCCTACGGGCCCCCCTTCGACCCACCAACGCTTCAGGATGATCCCTGGCGCAATCCATCTGGTGCCTGGCCCCAGCTCCGCTCAGCGGGATGCGGACGTGCCACGTGGCGCATACCACGGTATGCTTGCCCTGTGTCCGGTACCACGCGTATCACGGTGACCCTTCCTAACGAGCAGGTGGCCGAGCTGAGGAAGCTCACCGACAATGTCTCCGGCTACGTCGCCGAGGCGGTGGCGCGACAGATCCGGCACCAACTCCTGGGTGAGGATCTGCGTCGCCATCAGGAGGAGCACGGGGCCTTCACGGAAGAGGAGTTGTCCGAGGCTCGAGCCAGGATCTTTGGTGCCGTTCGTTCCACGGGGCAGACGGACGTCGCGTGACCGAGCACTTGGAGACCGTCGTTCTGGACTCTCAGGGTTTGTCCGCATGGATTGCCGAGGATCGCAAGTTCCTTGCGATGTTGCAGCTGTTCCACGAGACGGCGGCTGATCTCGTCGTCGGCGCCAACACCATCGTTGAAGTCAGCCACACTCGGGTGAACATGCCTAAGTTGCGTTGGACGCTGTCTCGGGTCAAGGTCGAGCCGGTGACCGAAGACGCGGCGAAGGCCTCGGCTGAGTTGCTCAAAGCCGCGGGTTTGCACGGCCACAAGTATGCGGTCGACGCAACCGTGGCAGAGACGGCACTGCGCCAGCCTGGTCCGGTTGCGATAGTGACCTCCGACATCGACGACATGGCCAGGCTGTGCGGTGGCCGCGTGCGACTGATCGGTCTCTAAAGCGCTGGAGATCGCCTGGCAGTCCTCGCCTTCGGCTCGGGCACGTGAGTCCCTACACCTAGCCGGACGGCCGCCGAGGAGATGCGATCATGAGTGCACCGGAATCCGCCGAGCTTCATCAATAACCTTCAGCGTTTGTGTCCCTGCTGTGCGAGGACGCGATCCGCCCGCTGGATCCCACCCCGGCCGCGGTCGGGGTGGACGCCGGGATCACCGCCCTGGTCACGCTGTCGCGCCCGATCGATGGGGTGACCGACGAGCACGGCAAGGTGACCAACCCCCGGCATGAGCGGGCCGGCCGCCGCAAGCTCGCCCGAGCCCAGCGCGCCCTGGCACGTAAGGACAAGGGCAGCGCCAACCGGCAGAAGGCGAAACTCCGTGTCGCGAAGGTCTACGCGCGGATCGCTGACCGGCGGCGTGATTTCCTGCACGAGCTCACCACCTCGATCGTCCGTGAGAACCAAACGGTCGTGATCGAGGATCTCACCGTGCGCAACATGGTGAAGAACCACTCCCTGGCCCGCGCCATCTCCGACGCCTCGTGGCGGGAACTGCGCTCGATGCTGGAGTACAAGACGGCCTGGTACGGGCGTGAACTGGTCGTTGTCGACCGGTGGTTCCGTGGGGGAGAGGTCTGTGCGGGACTTTCATCGTCTGAGGACTCCTTGATGGAGCAGTTAAGTGGGGATTTGAATGGAAAATACGCCTTTCGGGTGTTCGAATTAGTTAAATGGCGATTCCGACAATCTTTTGCTCGCTCTTTATCTCTGTAGTAACCTCCTTGCCGTGCCGTCGCAAGAACATGAAGCATTGATCCTACTTTTCAAAAATCGTCCGGAATTGGCTGCTGAATTGCTGGTCGAGGCCCTGGGCATGCCGGTGCCGGGCTACCGTGAGGCCAGGGTCGAGTCCGGGGATCTGACCGAGTGCCCACCGGTGGAGTATCAGGCGGACGCGGTGGTGGTGTTCTCAGACAGTGATCCGGTGCTCGCGGTCGTGGTGGAGGTGCAGCGGGGCAGGGATAAGAGCAAGCGGTGGAGCTGGCCGGTGTATCTGGCGTCGGTGCGGGCGCGGATGCGCTGTCCGACAGTTCTGCTGGTCGTGTGTACCGACGCCAGTATCGCGAAATGGTGCGCGATGCCGATCGAGATGGGTCATCCGGGTTGGAGACTCGCTCCGATGGTCGCCGGCCCGGGCGTGGTTCCGGTAGTGACCGATCCCGCCGAGGCGGTCGATGCGCCCGAGCTCGCAGTGCTGTCGGCGGTGGCCCACGGCGGTGGTATCGACGCTCAGCCGGTTTTGGAGGCGCTGTTGGCCGCCTTGGCGGTCGTCGATGTCCGACGGGCACGGCTGTACGCTGATTTTGTGCTGATGACGCTTCCGGAAGTGGCTCGAAAGCATATGGAGGTATTGATGGCCGTGGGAACCTACGAGTACCAGAGCGACTTCGCGAAGAAATACGTCGCCGAGGGAAAAGCAGAGGGTCGGGCTGAGGCAATCTTCCTAATTTTGTCCGGTCGCGGCATCTCGATTTCGGATGAAACGCGTAGCCGTATTCTGGCTTGCGAGGATCTGGCACAGCTCGATGCCTGGATCCAGCGGGCCGTGACCGCCGTGGTGATCGAGGATCTCTTCTCCTGACGACCTGTTGACGTACGTCCCACTCGCAAGCCTGATGCTCAGGTCATCCGTTGCACCGCCTTCCAGTGGGACTGCTTCCTTGATGGCGTGAGGAACGGCGAGTTCGACGCCCCCTGGCGCTGTGGGCTGCTGACACACGTTTCGGTGCTGGGTGCGGGGCTTGGGCCAGTAGGTGCCCCGGTTAAGTGGGCGATGCTTCGGGCGAATAGAGCCGGACGCCTTCGGCCGGTTCTCGTTCTCCCGCCCCGCCTCCCCAGTCGACCCCGCCCAGGCACCTGCGGCGACTCCCATCCGGAGTTCACGCGCACAGCGGGCTCGGCTCTACCTAGTTTGCCGCTGATGACGCCGCCCGAGGTGGCTGGGATGCATATGGAGGTATTGATGGATGCGGGAACCTACGAGTACCAGAGCGACTTCGCGAAGAAATACGTCGCTGCGGGAAAGGAGGAGGGCAGGGTCGAGGGAAAGGCGGAAGCGCTCTGCATCGTCCTGTCTGGTCGAGGGGTCCTGATTTCGGATGAAACGCGGAGCCGCATCCTCGCCCACAAGGATCTGGCGCAGCTTGAGGCCTGGATCCAGCGCGCCGCGACCGCCGTGGTGATCGAGGACCTCTTCTTCTGACGACCCGGAGTTTGCGGTCGGGGCGTAGCCGGGGCTCATAGGTGGTAGCGGCTGGCCTGGCATGCTGGGGATGTGGGGGAGTTGGGATTGCGGGTTGAGGGGGCGTTGTGGGGGTTTCTGGCGGCCCGGCATCGGTGTGATGAGGTGCGGGTGCGCTACGACGGGACGTCCTCGCTGGGGCATGTGGTGGAGTCGCTCGGGGTGCCGTTGCCGGAGGTGGGGCGCCTGGTCGCCGGCGGGCGGGAGGTGACGCCGTCGTACCGGCCGGGAGCGGGCGAGGTCGTGAGCGTTTTCGCGGTGCGGCGACCACAGGCCGTTCCCGCGCAGCGGTTTCTCCTTGACGTGCACCTCGGGACGCTCGCGCGGCGGCTGCGGCTGGTAGGGGTCGACACCGCCTATGAGAACGATCTCGATGACGACGCTCTGATCGTCCGCGCGAATGCCGAGCGGCGGGTGCTGCTCACGCAGGATCGCGGCCTGCTCCGCCGCAGAAGCCTCTGGCTGGGCGCGTACGTCCGGGGCGCGCGGCCGGAGCGGCAGTTCGCCGACGTGCTTGAGCGTTTCGCGCCCCCGCTTGCGCCTTGGACCAGGTGTACGGCGTGCAACGGCCCGCTGTCACCCGTGGCGAAGGACGAGGTAGAAGGCCTTCTGCGGCCCGGCACCCGCCGGAGTTATGACACGTTCGCGCGGTGCCTTGTGTGTGATCACGTTTACTGGCGTGGCGCGCATGGAGCCCGGCTGGAGGCGATCGTCGAGGAGGCGGGGCGCATCGTCGCCGCCGCCGCGCTCTGAGCTCAGGGGAAGTGACACCGGCGCCGCACTCCCGGCTCAGGGAGGTAGCACCGCGTCGGCGCACTCCGCACTTCGGGGGGAGGTGGCGCCGCCGCGTGGGTCGGGGCGCCGCTCGCCGTGCACCAGGGGTTATTCCCGGCATGAGGCGATAGCGGCATCGAATATCGGAGGCGTGGGACGGTACGCCGCAGTTGGGGTGTACCCCTATCGGTCGGCGAAAAGGTTCGGATTCCGTCCCGTTCTGGAATTATGACTGTTTGTAGCCTCACATGTCGAAATGGGAGAAATCGGCCTGACGTTATACGCGGCTACGCCCGTCAAGCAGGTGTGACACGGGCTCCCACGCTGGACCACGCCACCTGCGACCTTGGATGCATAAGGGACTGAGCGCCGGTGAGCGAGAAGCTGATAGAGGTGCAGAGACAGGCCGTGCCCGCGGATACGGTCACCCGCCATGCCCGTGGGGCCGATCGGCCGGCGACGTTCCGGGAGGTGTTCGGGGTCGCCGAATATCGCGCGCTGTTCGGCGCGGCGGTCCTTTCGTGGGTCGGTGACTACTTCGCCAAGGTGGCGGTGACCTTTCTGGTGTTCCGCGACACCGGCTCCGTGCTGCTGTCCGCCATCGGCTTCGCGATCAGCTACCTGCCCTGGGTGGCCGGGGGGCCGGTGCTCGCCGCGCTCGCCGAGCGCTATCCGTACCGGCGGGTCATGATCATCTGTGACGTGGCCAGGATGCTGATACTGGGGACGATGGCCCTTCCCGGCGTGCCGCTTCCGGCCCTGCTCCTGCTGCTGCTCGGAGCCTCGCTTCTCACGCCGCCGTTCCAGGCGGCCCGCTCGGCGATGGTGGCACAACTGCTGACGGGGGACCGGTACGTGGTCGGCCTCTCGTTCCAGAACATGGCGGGTCAGGCCGCGCAGGTGGCCGGGTACGCGGTGGGCGGCGTGGTGACCGCCATCGACGGGCACAGCGCGCTGCTCGTGAACGCCGCGACGTTCGGCGCCTCGACGTTGCTGCTGTGGCGCGGAGTGCGGCCGAGGCCGCTTCCCGTGGCGCAGGTCGACCGGCGGTCGCTGCTCAGGGAGACCGTCGACGGCCTGCGGCTGGTGTTCGGGCACCGGGTGATGAGGCCGACCGCCCTCGTGGTGTTCAGCGTGGTGGCGATCCTGATCGTCCCGGAGGGCCTGGCGGCGGCGTGGGCGCCCGAGTTCGGGGGTGGCCCCGAGGTCACCGGCCTGCTGATGGCGGCACTGCCCATCGGGGCCGTCATCGGGGCGTGCGTGACGAGGGTGACGGGTCCGGAACGGCGCCTGAAACTGCTCAAGCCGCTCCTGGTGGCGGGCCCGCTGATGCTCGTGCCGGTCCTCGCCGTGCCGCCGTTCGGGGTGGTGCTCCTGCTGGTGCTGCTGGCGGCCTGCGCGGTCAACACGGTTCTCGTGCCGTTGAACGGGCTGTTCGTCCAGATGCTTCCGAACGCCTACCGGGCCAGGGCTTTCGGGATCATGCAAGGGGGGATCCAGCTGACGCACGCGGGAGCGGTACTCGCGGCGGGGGCGTTCGCCGAGAGGTTCCCCGTGGCGATCGTGGTCGGAACCTGGGCCTTGTGCGGGCTGCTTCTCATGGCGGTCGCCGTCACCAGGTGGCCGGGGCGCGACGTCATCAGCGAGGAGATCGCCCACGCCGCCGAGCTCAACCGCGTGCCGTCACCGGTCCCGGCGGCGCCGTAGAGGGCGTCAGCTCGATTTGGCAGGGCCCTCGACCGTGAAGTCGTCGAAGGACATCTTGAGGGAGGCTCCGGACTTCTCGGGCACCCGGGCAAGGAAACCGACGTCGCCGTTGGGGAGGCTCGCCGGCCTTCCGGAGTTGTCGACGAACGACTGCACCATCTCGCCGTTCACCCACATCCTGAGCTGCACGCCTTCGGTGGTCCTGGCGCACTCCGCCTGAAGCCGGGCCGGTGCGCCCTTCGTGACGTCGGCCGCCGCCGGCGCGGTGAGGTTGCCGCCCGTGCCCTTCGTGACCCGCCGGATACGTGCCTGGCCGTCCTGGGTGAGCAGGAACTCGTACCGGCTCTGCCTGTACTCCTGGTCGGCCCGGCAGTACAGCCCGTACTCGCCGACGCCCTTGAAGTCCCTCATGGTCGTGGTGACCGTGAGGAGCAGGCGTTCGGGCGTCGTCGGGGTCGGGGTCGCGGAGGGATCCGGGGTGGCCGGCTGCTGGGGGACGAAGGGAATGGGGGCCTTCTCCAGCTTCTCGGCGCCGTCGTCGTTCACGTCCACGCCGTAGAACCCGCCCGGCGCGTATCCGTACATGCCGTACTGCGCGCCGGTGTACTCGCTGCCGCCCCAGCCGGTGCCGCTGTCGTTGAAGTCGTCCCGGTAGAGGGGGCTCAGGTCCGTCGGTGGACCGGACGGCGCGAGCAGTGCGCGCAGGCCCAGCCCGGCCGCGGCGACCAGGACCACCGCCGCCACGCCGACCCCGATGAGCCGCTTTCGGCGAGCCGCCGGATCCGCGGGCCTGCGATAGTGCGCCGGATCCAGCCCGGCGACGGCCGGCACCTGCCCTTGAGGCGCCTGTCCCTGAGGTGCCTGCCCGTGGTGAGTCGGGGCCTGCCCCTGGTAGGTCGGGGCTTGCGCGGGAACGGTCGGGGGCGGGCCGTAGTGGGTGGGCGCCTGTCCCTGGTGGGTGGGAGCCGGGCCGGGAATCGTCGGTGCCTGCCCCTGGAGGGTCGGGGACCGCTGCCAGGCCTGGATCACCGTGTGCTCGGCGCGTTCCGGGGTCGTACGCCCCACCATCTGGTCGAGGATCTGCTGGGCCGTGGGCCTGCGCAGCGGCTCCTTGTCCAGCGTCGCGGCCACCAGTGCCCGGAGCGTGGGCTCCATCCCCTCAAGCGAGGGCTCGGTGTTGAGCACCTGGTAGACGATTGAGGGAAGCGACTCCCCGCCGAACGGAGCCCGCCCGCTGGCCGCGAAGCCCACCAGGCACCCCCAGGAGAACACGTCGCACGCCGGCGAGGCGGGGTCGCCGCGGAGCACCTCGGGCGCCATGTACCGGGGCGTCCCCATGAGCTCTCCGGTGCCGGTGATCCCGCTGAGCGTGTCCAGCGCCCGGGCGATGCCGAAGTCGATGACCCGGGGGCCGACCGGGGAGAGCAGCACGTTGGACGGCTTGAGGTCGCGGTGCACGATGCCCGCGCTGTGGATCGCGGTCAGCGCGGTGGCGACGCCGACGGCCAGCGCGTCCAGGCTGGAGCCTCGCAGTGGCCCCGAGGACTGGATGGCCTCGTGCAGGTTGGGGCCCTCGACGTACTCGGTGACGACGTACAGCTGGTCGCCGTCGAGGTCGGCGTCGAGGACCGCCGCCGTGCAGAAGCGGCGGACCCGGCGGGCGGACTCGGCCTCGCGGCGGAAGCGGACGCGGAACTGCTCGTGCTGGCTGTACTCCGCGTTGATCACCTTGATGGCGACCCGCTGCCCGGTGTGGTCCTGGCCGAGATAGACCGTGCCCATCCCGCCGCGGCCCAGCCGGCCGACTAGCCGGTAGCGGCCGATCTGAGGGGGTTCACTCGGACTTAGGTTGTTCACCACGTCGCCTTACCGCTATGCACCTGTACGCGACCGCCACCCTATCGAGATCGACGCCCGCGGGGCCCGTTACCCGGCCGCAGGCAGAGCCTCCGAAGCCGAAGCCGTCCGCGCCGCGACGAGGACCGGCCGCTCCACGAGCCGCACGGTGGCCCGGCCGCCGGGCGCGAGCCGTACGGCGTCGTGTCCGGGCAGGTCCGCGAGGATCTCGGTCCCGTCGCCGAGGCGCAGGCGCAGCCGTACGGACGCGCCTCGGAACGACGAGGTGACGATCAGCGCCTCCCCGTCCTCCGCGGGGGTGACCAGCACGGTCTCGGGGCGGACGAGCACGTCGACGTCGGTGGAGTCCGGCCGCCGGCCGTGTACGGGCAGGCGCTGCCCGATGACCTCGACCTCCTCGCCGTCGAGCCGGCCGGGCAGGTGGTTCATGGTCCCGACGAACTCGGCCACGAACGGCGTGGCCGGACGGTCGTAGATGTCGGCGGGCGGACCGGACTGCTCCAGCCTTCCCTCCTTGAGCACCGCGACGTGGTCGGCGATCGAGAGGGCCTCCTCCTGGTCGTGGGTCACGAAGATCGTGGTGATGCCCAGCGACAGCTGCAGCCGCCGGATCTCCTCGCGCAGCGAGACCCGGACCTTCGCGTCGAGCGCGGACAGCGGCTCGTCGAGCAGCAGCACGCGCGGTTCCAGCGCCAGCGCGCGGGCCAGTGCCACTCGCTGCTGCTGCCCGCCGGAGAGCTGGTGCGGGTAGCGGTCGCCGTGGGAGGGCAGGCCGACCAGTTCGAGCAGCTCGGCGGCACGGGCGTGCCGCTTGGCCGTGGGCGCCTTGCGCACCCGCAGCCCGAACGCCACGTTGTCGCGGGCGTTCAGGTTGGGGAAGAGGCTGTAGGACTGGAAGACCATCCCGGCGTCGCGGCGGTTGGCCGGGACGCGGGTGATGTCCTCGCCGTCGACCAGCACGGCTCCCGCGTCGGGGGTCTCGAAGCCCGCGACGCAGCGCAGCGCCGTCGTCTTGCCGCAGCCCGACGGGCCCAGCAGGGCGATGAGCTCGCCCGGCTCGACGGTCAGGTCAAGGCCGTCGAGGGCGACGGCGGTGCCGAAGGTACGGCGAAGCCCTCGGAACTCCACCCGAGCCCCGTTCACGAACCACTCCTTTGCCTGGTGCCGGCGGTGGAAAGGACAAGCAGCAACAGCCAGGTGAGCAGCAGGCTGAAGATGGATACGGCGACCGACATGGCGGCGTTCGCACCGGAGATCGTGACGATCCACACGGAGAACGGCTGGAAGCCGAGCAGCCGCGCGACGGTGTACTCCCCGAGCACGAGCGCGAGGGTCAGGAACGACGCGCTCGCGAGGCCCGCCTTCAGGTTGGGCACGACCACCCGGAACATGACGTGCGGCCAGGAGGCCCCGCAGTTCCTGGCGGCCTCCACCAGCGTGCGGACGTCCATCGCGCCGAGCCCGGCGTCCAGCGCCCGGTAGACGAACGGCAGCGCGAGCACGACGTCGGCGATGACCAGGACCACGGGGAACGACGGGTTCTGGATGGCGATGATCGTCTGGTAGAACGGCGTGGTCGCCAGGTAGTCGGGTCCCCAGCGCAGCACCGTGCTGATGCCGGCGACGAACGTGATCGGCGGGACCACCAGCGGCAGGGTGCAGATTACTTCCATCACCGGCCGCAGCCTCGGCGCGCTGAGCCGTACGGCGAGCATCGCCGGGAGCGTGAGGGCCAGCACGACGACGATCGTCGCGACGGCCAGCCCCAGCGAGAGCAGCAGGCTCTGGACGAACCCCTCCGCGGAGAAGATCTCCAGGTAGGCGTCGAGCGTGAAGCCCTCGGTGGGGTCGTTGACGGTGAAGACGAACGACGCCAGCAGCGGCGTCACGAAGTACAACGCGGCCAGCACCAGCACCACGCCGCGCCAGACGCGCACGCGCCGGGGGCGGCCGGTGGGGGCGGCGGGCGCGCCGACATCGGGGAGCACCGTGGGCGTCAGCGCGGCCATCGTGCGCTCCTGTACTCGGGACGGGCGGGCGTCAGCGCAGCCATCGGGCACTCCTGCGCTGGAGGGGCAGGTAGACCGCCATGACCAGGCCGGCCACCACGATCATGTCGAAGCTGAGCGCCAGCGCGACGTTCTCGTGACCGATCAGCACGTTGCCGGTCAGCGCGTCGGCGATCTGGAGGGTGACCAGCGGGACGACCGTGCCCACCATGGCGGCGGCGGTCGCGTACGCCGCGAAGGCGCCGCCGAACAGCAGCACCACCCCGCCGAGCAGGCTGGGCGTGAGCACCGGGATGCCGACGTACCGCCAGAACTGCCAGGCGCTCGCACCGTTGTTCTGGGCCGCCTCGCGCCACTGCGGGCGCAGCCCGTCGAGGGCGGGGACGACGACCAGCACCATCAGCGGCACCGAGAAGTAGAGGTACACCAGGGCGAGGCCCCAGAAGCTGTAGAGGCTCCAGCCGTGGTCGCCGAGGCCGAGACGCGTGGTCAGCACGCCGGAGTTGCCGAGCGTGGCGATCCAGGCGAAGGCCAGCGGGACGCCGCCGAAGTTGGCGAGCACCCCGGAGGCGGTCAGCACGGCCTCGCGCAGCGCGCGGAAGCGCGAGGTGACGACGGCCTGGGCGAGGAAGGTCCCAAGGACGGCCCCCGCCACCGCGACGAGCGCGGACAGCTTCACGCTGCCGAGCAGTGCGGTGAGGTAGGCGCCCTGGAGGGACGCGGTGAGGTTCGCGGTGCTGAGCGAGCCGTCCGAGGTGAACGCCCCGCCGAGCAGCGCGACCGCCGGGATTCCGAAGGCGAGGCCGACGAACAGCAGCAGGGGAAGCGCCGCCGTCCATCCCTTCGAGCGGGTACGGCCCCCGCCTCCCCCGGCAGGTTTCGCCTGCGGGAGGTCGGCGGGAGCCGTCGCGTGTGTTTCAGTCATGTGCGTACAGCTCAGCCGGAGACCGCGGCGCCCCAGCCGGTGGCCAGGACTTCCTTGGCCTTGGTGACCTGGGCGTCGCTGGCGAACTCGGGCGTGCCGTCGACCTTGGGAAGCTTGTCGACCAGGGCCGCGTCGGCCGTGCCGTCGGTCTGCATGGCGGGCAGCAGCACGGCGCGGGCGTACCCCTTCAGGTAGAGGTTCTGGCCCTCGGGGCTGTAGAGGAACTCCTGCCACAGCCGCGCGGCGGCCGGGTGGGGGGCGTCCTTGTTGATCGCCTGGGCGTAGTACTGGGCGTACTTGCCGTCGGTGGGTACCGTGACCTTCCAGTCGACGCCCTTGGCGGCGAACTGCTCGGTGTACCCGGCGTTGAGGTAGTCCCAGTCGATGCTGATCGGCGTCTCGCCGTTCTGCACGGTCGCGGGGGTCGACTCGACCGGGTTGAAGTTGCCGGCGGCCTTGAGCTTCTTGAAGAACTCCAGGCCGGGCTGGATGTCGTCGAAGGAGCCGCCGTTGGCGAGCGAGGCGGCGAACACGCCGGCGAAGGCGGAGCCCGCCTTGGTCGGGTTGCCGTTCAGCGCGACCTTGCCCTTGTACTCGGGCTTCAGCAGGTCGGCGAAGGTCTGCGGGCACGCCTTGATGCGCTTGGCGTCACAGCCGATGGAGACGTAGCCGCCGTAGTCGTTGAACCAGGTGCCGTTCGCGTCCTTCTGGCCCTCGGGGATCTTGTCCCAGGTCTGGACCTTGTACGGGGCGAACAGGCCCTCGGCGGCGCCGCTGAGCGCGAAGGCGGTGCCGAGGTCGAGCACGTCGGGAGCGCGGTCCTGGCCCTTGCGGGTCTTGACGGCGTTGATCTCGTCGGAGCTGGAACCGTCGGGGTTCTCGCTGTTGACCTTGATGCCGTACTTGGTGGTGAACGCCTGGATGATCTCGCCGTAGTTCGCCCAGTCCGGGGGGAGGGCGATGACGTTGAGCTGGCCTTCCTTCTTGGCCGCCTCGACGAGCTTGTCGAGACCGCCGAGGTCGGTGGCGGAGGTCGCGGTCTTCGCGACGCTCCCGCCGCCGGAGGCGCCGGTCTGAGAGCTGGTCGTCGGTGCGGCACCACACGCCGCGCCCAGGGATGTAGCAACGGTAAGCACGGCCGCCAGGCCGACCATACGCGTTCGGGGTGAATGCACGCTTTGCTCCCACTTTCGGAGGTGTGGGAGAAAGATAAGTGAGGTGGGACAACAACTTGCATCTACTTTGCTGCATTCCGGTGTAGTTATGTGAACAAACGGTGACGAACTGGGCCTCGATGGTTCACCAAGATCCTGCCTGCCCGCCCCGCCGGTCCCAGGGCGGTGGTGATTTGCCCTCCGGGCCCTGAGAACATATGTTCGATGTAGCACCGCCCGTCTTCCCCCGGGTGCCGACAAGTTCGAGAGGCCCAGGGAGAAGAAGCGCCTTGAGCAGAATCTATGGGGATCCCATCGAGGTGTGGACCCGCGACGACGAGCCCGCCCGCTTCGTGTGGCGTGACCGGCTCTACGTCGTCCACCGGATCCTCGATCACTGGGTGACCTCCCGCGAGTGGTGGAAGGTCTCCGAGAACGATCCGGGCGAGCGCCGGTTCTGGCGGGTCGAGGCGAGTCCCTCCAAGGAGATCGGTTCCTACGAGCTGCGGTTCGACACCGCGAGCGGCGGCTGGCTGTTGCTCAGGGCGTGGGACTGATGTTCCCTCACCTGCACGTCGCCTCCGCCTATTCGCTGCGGTACGGCTCGGCGTTCCCCCGCGAGCTGGTCCAGCGGGCGGTGGAGCACGAGATGAACATCCTCGCGCTGACCGACCGCGACGGCATGTACGGCGCGGTCAAGCACGTCCAGGCGTGCGCCGACGCCGGCGTCAGGCCCGTCGTCGGCGTCGACTTCGCGCTCGGGAGCCCCGGCGGTGGCCGGGGAAAGGCCCAGGGGAAGGACGATGGCGAGGTCCGCGTCACCGTGCTGGCGCGGAGCGGCGGGTGGGCGCACCTGTGCAGGCTCACCACCGCCGCCCACTACGCGGGGGAGCGTGGCGAGCCCCGGGTGACCCGTGACCTGGTCGCCTCGCACGCGAGCGAGCTGCTGGTCATGCTGGGCCCGAGGTCCGACGTCGGCCGGGCGCTGGCCGCGCGCCGTGACGAGCACGCCCGCGCGCTGCTCCTCGCGTGGCGGGCCGCGGTTCCCGGCGTGGTGGTCGAGGTCGTCGACCAGTACGGCTACCGCGAGGCGAACGCCGCCCTGCGCATGCTCGCGCTCGCGGAGTCGGTGGGGGTGCCCGCCGTGCTGACCAACGCCGTGCGCCACCTCGACCCGGGGGACTACCGGGTCGGCAACGTGCTCGACGCCGCGCGCAAGCTCGTACCCCTCCACCCGAGACACCTGGAGCACTCGGCCTCGCACGCCTACCTCAAGAGCGGCAAGGAGATGTGGCAGGTGGCCACGCGGATCTGCGAGGGCGACCGTGATCGCGCCCGCGGGCTGCTCGCCCGTACGAGGGAGGTCGCGGAGCGATGCGTGCTCGAACCCCTGGAGGTCCTGGCGCTGCGCGGCGGGCAGGAGCGGCTCCACCTGCCGGAGGTCGGCAGGGACCCGGTCCCGCTGCTGCGTCACCTGTGTGAGGACGGGCTGGTGGACCGCGGGCTGGAACGGTCCAGCGACGCGCGGGAGCGCCTTGCGTCCGAGCTGCACATCATCGAGCGGAAGCAGCTATCCGGATATTTCATAGTCGTGTCTGGCATCACGGACATGATCCGCGAGATGGGCGTCCGCTGCGCGATCAGGGGATCGGGGGCGGGCAGCCTGGTCAACTACCTCATCCGCATCGGCGAGGTGAACCCGCTCGACCACGGCCTCCTGATGGAGCGCTTCCTGTCCGAAGGCCGCAAGGGGCTGCCCGACATCGACGTGGACGTGGAGTCGGCGCGGCGGCTCGACTGCTACCGGGCGATCCTCGAACGGTACGGCGAGAGCCGGGTGGCCTGCGTTTCCATGATGGAGACCTACCGTGCGCGCAGCGCCATCCGCGACGTCGGCGCGGCCATGGGCCTGCCGCCGCACGAGACCGACGTCATCGCCAAGGCGTTCCCGCACATCAGGGCCAGGCAGATACGCTCCGCCCTCTCCGACCTGCCCGAGCTGCGCGACAGCGGCCTCAACGACCGGGCGCTTTCGACCATGTTCCGGCTCGCGGAGAAGCTCGACGGGCTGCCCAGGCACATCGCCCTGCACCCGTGCGGCGTGCTCGTCGGCAACTCCGGGCTGCGCGACCGCACCCCCGTCGAGCGCAGCCTGCTGGAGTTCCCGATGAGCCAGTTCGACAAGGAGGACGTCGAGGAGGCCGGGCTGCTCAAGCTCGACGTGCTCGGCGTGCGGATGCAGTCGGCGATGGCGTACGCGCTCAGCGAGATCAAGCGGGTGGACGGCCAGGACATCGACCTCGACAGGGGCGTCCCGCAGGACGACCGGGCGACCTACGACATGATCTGCACCGGCCGCACGCTCGGCTGCTTCCAGATCGAGTCGCCCGGCCAGCGCGAGCTGGTGGCCAAGCTGGAGCCCCGCACGATGCACGACCTGATCGTGGACATCTCGCTGTTCCGGCCGGGCCCGGTCAACTCCGACATGGTCACCCCGTACCTGGAGGCCAGGCACGGCTGGCGCCAGCCGTACTATCCCCACCCGAAGCTCAGGGTGTCGCTGCTGGAGACCCATGGCGTCGTCGTCTTCCACGAGCAGGTCCTGAGGATCGTCGACATCATGACCGGCTGCGGCCTGTCGGAGGCCGAGAGGATCCGCCGCGACCTCGGCACCCCCGAGGGCCGTGACCGGGTCCTGGCGTGGTGGGAGGGCGAGGTGCTCCCCGAGTTCGACAGGGGGACGACCGACCGGGCGTGGAAGGTGCTCGACGCGTTCGGCTCGTTCGGGTTCTGCAAGGCGCACGCGGCGGCGTTCGCGCTGCCCACCTACCAGTCGTCCTGGCTGAAACGGCACCACGCGGCCGCGTTCTTCGCCGGAGTGCTCACGCACGAGCCCGGCATGTACCCCAACCGGGTCATCCTCGACGAGGCCCGCCAGTGCGGGGTGGAGGTCCTGCCGCTGGACGTCAACCACTCCGGCAGGACCTGGCTCGTCGAACGGCGTCAGAACCCGGAAGCCGGCACAGAGCCCCGTGAGCCGCTGGACGAGGAGCCGGTCGGGCCGCTGGGCCTCCTGGAACCGGTGAACGTCCCTGGGGGCCTCCCGCCCCGGCGGATCGGGGAGGGGTACGGCCTGCGGGTGCCGTTCTCGTCGGTCAAGGGGATCAGCGAGGCCGAGGTCGAACGCATGGTCGCGGGCCGGCCGTACACCTCGCTGGCCGACTTCTGGGAGCGCGCCCGCCCGTCCAGGCCGGTCGCCGAGCGCATCGTGCAGGTCGGCGGCGTCGACGCGCTGTACGGGCTGCACCCCGGCGGCCCGCGCTGGCGTCCGGGAGAGCTGACCAGGCGCGACCTGCTCGCCCAGGTCGGCGCCCTCGACCGGGCGTCCTCCACCGGCGTGACGGCGGGGAAGGGGAAGAGGACCGCCACCACCTGCATCGCCCCGAAGGAGCGGGAGAAGAGGGCTCCGGCCGTGCAGCTCCCGATGGGGTTCACCGAGCGCATCGAGCCCGGCGAGCTCCCGGAGATGACCGAGGCGGAAGCCGTGCAGGCCGAGCTGGAGATCCTCGGCATGGACGTCAGCCGCCACGTGATCGGCTTCCACGAGGAGCTGCTCGACGCGATCGGCGTCGTCAGGTCCAGCGAGCTGCTCAGGATGCGCAACGGCGCCGAGATCCTCGTCGCCGGGGTGAAGGTCGCCACGCAGACCCCGGCGGTGCGCTCGGGGCAGCGGGTCGTCTTCACCACGCTGGACGACTCGACCGGCCCGATCGACCTGACCTTCTTCGAGTCGGTGCAGGGGCACTGCGCCGCCACGATCTTCGGGTCGTGGCTGATGGTCGCCAAGGGGGTCGTACGGCGGGTCGGCGCGCGGGCGGTGTCCCTGCGCGCCCTGGACTGCTGGAACCTCGTCGACGTGGACGAGGCCTGGCGCACCGGAGGCATGGACGAGGTGTGGGCCATGCTGGGCGTCGTCCGCGAGGAGACGGGGAGCGTCGGCGGGCGTCCCATCGAGTACGGCAACGGGTACCGGCTCTCCCCCTACGCCGACAACGGCGCCCCTCCCGGCCTGCGAATCCCGCCGCGCAAGCTCTGGCACGCCAGCCCGGGCAGCTCGGGCCCGATGGCGTTCACCCCTCGCAGGGACACGATGGACCTCACCCCCACGCAGGAGGCCACCCCATCAAGGGAGGCCAAAGAGGTCAGTCTCCGGTGGGATACGTGTGCCGGGGAAGCGACCGCAGCGCGGGCAGCAGCTTCAGGCGGGGCGCGATCCCCGAAGGGCGGGCGCTCATCCTCGCCTCGGTGACCTCCCTGACGGTCACCGCGCACAGCAGGGCGGCGAGCACCGCGACCACCAGCTCGGACGGGCCGAGCCCGGTCAGGTCCCTGCCCTGCGGCGAGTGCGTGACCGGCAGCCGTATCAGGATGAGGAACACCATGGCCAGCCAGCACGCCCACCACGCGGCGACCAGCGCGAGCCAGGCCCGGCGGCGGCCCTCGCGCAGGCCCGCGTCCTCACGGAGGGCGTGGACGAGCAGCGCCGGCGCCGCGAGGTTGAGCACGGGCACGAACCACGCGATGGCGATCATGCGCGGGGTCGCCCCCGCCTGGCGGAGCCACGCGAAGTACGAGAAGCCGGCGGCGACCGTCGTGGAGACGACCAGGAGTATGAGCACGGCGAACCACGTCACCGCGCCGACCACGGCCTCGGCGCCCGGCGCGTGGGGGTTGCTTCCCAGCACCGCCACCTGGTGCGCGAGCAGCTTGCCCCGCGCCTCCTCGAAGACGACCAGGCAGGTGAGGGTGGCGATCTGGGCGGCGAGCGCCAGGTAGACGCCGATCGCCGACCTGCCCACTGCGGATCGGGAATAGCGCATGTTTGTCTCCCCCCGGCATGCGCTGATAGGTCGGGTTTCGTCTGGGACGTAGCGCGACGCCTGCCTCAGTCCTATCCAGGAGACCTCTCCGCTAATCGGCGAGGCGAGGGAGAAGATCCTGTATATACACGAGATGATCTGAGGTTTATCCGCGCCCGGGGAGCGCGCGTGAAAGCTTGGTCGACGCATGTCCATAGCATCCGTTCGCCCCTACGGCGCGAGGCTCGCGGCGGCGGCTCAGCGCACGACGCCGGACTCCCAGGCCCACGCCGCGATCTCGACGCGGTTGCGGGCGCCGAGCTTCGCCTGGATGCTGCCGAGGTGCGTCTTCACCGTGGAGAGGGAGACGAACAGCTGGCCGCCGACCTCCTGGTTGGTACGGCCCCGCGCGACCAGGCGCACGACGTCCAGCTCGCGCTCGGTCAGCGCCTCCCTCGGAGCCCGCGCCGGGACGGCCACGGGCCTCGCGAGGTGCGCGAGCAACCGCACGGTGACCGACGGCGAGACCAGCGCGTCACCGTTGGCGGCGGCGCGGACCGCCTCGATCAGCAGCGTCGGCCCGCTGTCCTTGAGCAGGAACCCGCAGGCGCCCGCCCGCAGCGCGCCGTACACGTACTCGTCGAGGTCGAAGGTCGTGACGATCACCACGCGCATGGGGTCGGGCACGCCGGGGCCGGCCAGGATCCTGGTGACCTCCAGGCCGTCGAGCCGGGGCATCCGGATGTCCAGCAGGCAGACGTCGGGCCGCAGGCGGCGGGCCTGCTCGACCGCCGCGGCCCCGTCGGCGACGGCCGCGACCACTTCGATGTCCGGCTGGGCGTCGAGGATCATCTTGAATCCGGTTCGCACGAGCTCCTGGTCGTCCGCGACGAGTACCCTCACCCGCCCGATTCTGCCAGCAAGCGGGCGGGCCGCCGCCCGGTTCGTCCAGTGCGGGCGGGGCTCCGGCCGCGGAACTCGGCCCCCTGCGGTCGTCCTCCTCGGCATCCCGAGTGGGTCGGCCAGGGGTGGATCGAGCGGGGCGTCGGGTGCCTGTGCACCGAGCACGCCGCATGACCCCTTGTCGCCGCCACGCCTGAACGCTGGTTGCCTCGAGCGGGCGACCGGCTACGAGGGCCACTTCTTTTCCCAGCCCAGGGGCTATGCCGGGGACGCCGGCAGGAGCAGGTCGCACAGGGCCTCGGTGACGGGCATGCCGGTGATCTCCTCGATCAGCAGGAAGCCGCCTCCGGGGTTGACCTCCAGGAACACGTACCGGCCCTCGGGGGTCAGGGTCAGGTCGATCGTCCCGAAGGACAGGCCGAGGGCGTGCATGAGGTTCTGGCAGCGCAGCCGCACGTCGTCGGGCAGGGCGTGCGGGCGCAGCCGCCGTACGCTCTTCGGCGAGTGGATCTCGGCGGCGAACACCCGGGAGCCGGTGACGATCACCCGCAAGGCGAGCCTGCGCAGCACCTGCGCCTGCGCGACCAGAGGGAACGGCCCGGTGCCCTTCGGGTCGGTCAGCATCGGCACCTCCTCCTGCGGGTTCCGCTCGGTGATGGCCCACGGGCGGTTGAGCACCCGGGTGACGATCTGCCCCTGGTGGGCGAGGTAGAAGTCCAGCAGCTCGTCGTGGTCGGTGCTGATCAGCGTGGAGGGCAGCTCGAAGCCCAGCCGGCCCGCGGCGGAGAGCTGGTAGAGCTTGCGCTGGGCGCGCTGGATCACCGCACGCGACGCCGGCACGGCGAGGCAGTCGAGCGTGTCCCATACGTCGGAGGCGAGCCCGTTCTGCTGCACGGGGCCGTCGCCGGCCGGATCGCCCAGCGGCGGCCCCGGGCGCCGGAACCACACCGAGGTGAGCCGGTCGAGGTCGACGCGCCGCTCGTCGGTGAGGAGCGTCCGGCGGGCCGACCCGGAGGGGTCCAGGGCGACGGAGATCCGGGCGACGCCGGGGAACCATCCGGGGTCGAGGACGAGCGTGTCGGCTCCTCGCCCCGCCAGAGCGCGGGCGACGTGCCGCGCCTGGGTGTCGCCATCCTCGGTGAGGATGAGCACCGTGCTGCTCATTGATGCTTTCTCCACTCGTGCGTGGGCACGGCCGGCCCCCCTCGCCCGCCGCCGCGGCGTCACCGATCCCCTGGACGTTCCACGATGACGTGGATCACTTGATCGCAGCTTGTCGGCGGATCCACGGACTTGTGGATGGCTTGGAAAGCAATTCTCCATAAAACCAGTAGGAATAGTTGTAAAGGCGAGGGTGAGCGTTTACCTTGGAAGAGTGGACCGCGCCGCCTTTCTGACTTCCCGTCGACACGTCGATCTGTGCAGGGTCACCGGGGCTCTCTGTCGTGCCGAGACGCCCATCGGCCGATCGACCACGACAGGAGAAGACAGTGCAGGAGCTGTGGTACCATCGCCGCCCCGGACCCACCGCCACCGGGATCGCCGCTGATCTCGGCTGGCTCGACGACGAGTTCAGCCCCGAAGGCATCGCCGTACGCCCCCTCGCCTCGGCGGGGCATCGCCACGAGCGCGCGCTCAGGACTCTGTTCCACGACGACGGCAACGTACGGGCGCTGTGGGCGCGATCGCGCGGTGCCACGACCCGCCTCATCGGCCTGACCTGGGCCGAGGAACGCCAGGCCATCCTCACGCGGCCGTACGTGACCATCCGCGGTCCGGAGGACCTGCGGGGACGGCGCCTCGGCCTGCCTCTGCGCAAGGGCGCTCCCGTGGACGTCCGCCGCGCGACGGCCCTCCGGGGCTTCCAGGGCGCCCTATGGGCGGGAGGGCTCACGCTCAACGACGCCCACCTGATCGACGTCCCGGCCAGGTCCGTCCCCGGCCGGCGGATCTCCGGGCCCGCCGTGCTCGGCACCTCGCAGCGGGCCTTCACCCCTGTCGGGCTTCCCAGGCCCGACACTTGGCAGTGGGAGCCGGAACTCGAAGCGCTCGCCGGGGGCGACATCGACGCCGTGTACGTCAAGGGCGCGGCGGCCGTGGAGGCCGCCGGGCGATACGGCCTGCACGTCGCGATCGACCTCGACGGCCACCCGGACCAGCGGGTGAGGATCAACGACGGCACGGTCAGGCCGATCACCGCCGACCAGCTGCTGCTGGACGTCCGCCCGGACCTCGTCGCGCGGTTCCTGCGGGTGCTGCTGGACGCCGCCGAATGGGCGTCCGCCTATCCTGACCAGGCCCCGACGCTCTCCGGGGACGCTCAGCCGCCGGGGGCGTACCGCCTGCCCGACCTGACGATCGACCTGTCCGCCGAGCGGCTCGCCCTCCTCGCCGAGCAGGAGCGCTTCCTGTGGACCCACGGCTTCCTGGAGTCCGCCGTGGACGTGGCCTCCTGGGCCGACCACACCCCGCTCGCGAGCGCCCACGCCCGCCGGCGCGCGTACCAGGAGCAGACCGTATGAAGGCGCCGGCGGACGTACCAGGAACTGACCGTGTGAATGCTGTGGGGGTCACAAGCGGGATACGGCGAAGAGCGGGGCGCGCTCGCGAGGATGGCCGCCGTATCCGGATGCATCGGAGGTGGAGGGCGTTAAGGGGTTGGCAGCCCTCCCCTCCGGTGTCCATCCTGGGACGAGACTTGGGAGTTCACCTGTGACCATTCGAATAGGCGTGCACAACGGCAATCCGTCCTTGTTCTTCCTCTCGCGCCTCGATCACGTCCTCGACACCTTCGAAGAGCCGCTGGAGCTGTACTTCTACGACGACGGCACGCGGACCGGCGAGCTGCTGGCCGAGGGCGCGATCGACTTCGGCGGCACCGGATCGACCCCACCCCTGACCGCCCAGGCCGCCGGGCTCCCCATCGTCTACGCGGCGGCCTCCGCCCCCCGCCCCGGCCACGGAGCACTCCTGATCGCCGCGCCCGGCCCGGAGAACGCGGCGCATCGGTCAAGCCCCATCCGCTCGGTCGCCGATCTCGCGGGCAGGCCCGTCGCCTTCGGTGCCGGCTCCTGGCAGACCCACTTCCTGGCCAAGCTCCTCGCCGAGGCCGGCCTTTCGTACCAGGACATCGAGCCCCGCGCGGTCGGGCGTGAGGCCGTACGGTGGCTGCGCACGGGCGAGATCGCCGCATGGGTGGCCCAGGGGGCCGACCTGGTGAAGGCGGAGACGTCCGGGAAGACCGTGACCCTCGCGGACACGGCGGGGGTGATCTCGAACCGGTCGGTGTTCTTCACCCGGCGCGACTTCGCCGAGACCCGCCCGGACGCGGTCGCCACCCTGGTCAGGGCGCTCCAGCAGGCCGACGACTGGGTGTGGGCCAATCCGAGGGAGGCGGCCCACCTCATGGTGGAGGCGGTCGGCGGCTCGGTGGACGCCTGGGAGATCGGCCTCGCCCGCCTGCCCTGGCGGCTGGAGCCCGCAGGAGCGGAGTTCCTCGCCGAGCAGCAGGAGGCCGCCGACATCCTGTACGCGGCCAACTTCCTCCGCCGCCCGATCGACGTCTCCGATACGACCGCCCCCGACCTGGAAGCCGTGGTCTCCACCGCTCTGACAACGCCGGAGTCGCGGAGGAAGGAACCCGCCAGGCCCGAGCCCCCTCAGGATCGGAGCCGCCAGGCCCCACCTCAGCAAGGCGGCGGTCTGACAGCCCGTGTCCTCCGACACCTGTGGCCCCTCCCCAGCGGTTATGGAGGGACTGGGCCGGGTGGGTCAGAGGCCGGGGAACATGTAGTCGGTCTTGATGCGGCCGTCCTTGTCGAGGACGAGGATGTCCAGGCCGCCGCCTGCGACCTCACCGCCGCCGACGGGCACCATCTCCCAGGTGAGCTTGACGATGTCGTGCAGGCGGACGGCGCTGTCCTTGCCCGGCCGGAAGGTGAACTCCCCGGGGGCGACGAACTCCTCGTGACTGCGGGTCACCCGGACCTCGAACGCGTCGTACCCATGAGTTTCAAGGGTGGTGGCGTCGAAGCCCAGCTCGGCGGCGAGGTCCCGCATCTCCTTCGGCGGATGGAGTATGTGGGCGCCGTCCTGCGCCCACAGCTCCTCGATGGCCTTGCGGCGCAGGTCCGCGTCCGGCTCGTTCCAGAGCGCGACGTAGCGTCCGGCCAGGTCCTGTGCGTGAAGGTCCGAAGGAAGAGAAGGCCGTGGAACCGGCCCCTTCCGTCCCGATGGGGATCAACGCCCCCACAGGCAAAACCGTTTTGATTGAAACAAGACAGTGGTCGCCTAATAGCGTCTTTAAGCTAGCAGACCTCGACGGTGCTTGTCGGCGGATTAATTTTCCTGACCATGCCGGTATCCTTATAATGACAAGCACGCGACTAAGTGAAGGCGTCAGGAGAGCCAACGCGGACGGATACACGTCAGATGGACATCCGGTCGAAGTAATCACGTGGCGAGACTAACGCGATAACGACATTCTGGTGCGCGCTCTGCTTAGAGTCGCCAGATAAGCGACAGGCAAGCGAGGAACAGTGCCAGAAATGGAAGACTGCTACATGACCGTTAAGGAAGTCGCGCTCTTCTTGAACGAGTCTGAACAATGGTGCCGCCGTGAAGGGCGGGAGCACGGAATTCCGTGGGTGAAGCACGGCGTCAAGCTCAAGGTGCTTCGGTCAAAGCTAGAGGAATGGGCAGAATCTAGGCCCGTTGGACAGCCCTAGCACCGCTACGCTTAGCTCTGCCTTCCGTCGTCCTGCTGACACAGCGATTGAAGGCAGAAGGCCCCTGGTTCGCCGGGGGCCTTCACTGTGTCGGCGGCTCGGGCCTGTCGTCCTTCGGCACGACGATCGAACCCTTACCGGCCTTGGTGATGATCCAGCCCTCTGCCCTCAGGGCTTCGATCGCCTTCCTGATGGTGCCGCGCGCCACGTCGAACTCTTCCCGTAGCGCGACTTCTGAGATCAGCCGGTCCTCAGGCTTGTCGTGCTCACCAGCGATGATCCGCTGACGGATCACGTCGGCTATCTGCTCCCACTTGTAGAGGGCAGGGTCCCAGTCCTCTTCGGTCCACACACGCACATGCACGACCCTAGGTAGGAGTGCCAAGTCGCTCCTACCACTGGATATCTAGAGACCTCCATGGACAGCAGTGGACATGTTTACTTAGTCTGGCCCCGTCAGCAGGGCACGACGGAAGGCAGGGCATGGAGCGATCGGAGTTCATCAACGCCAAGACAGTCGAGGAGCAGGCGAAGGCTCTCGGGGACGTGGCGGCACAACTTCGGGCAAGAGGGTTCACCACGAGGCTTGTGAACCACTACCACCTGTCCATGCGGGGTGGTCGGCACACCTACATCAACCGTGGCAGGCCAGAACTGGACGTGTACGCCGGACGCCATCATGTCGGCACCGTCGAAGTGGATCAGCCGCGCTCACGGACGCAACCCCCCGCCAGCCCGCAGGGGGTTCATCGGCTCACGGTCTCGGAGGTCGGTAGCCCTCTCGCGGTTGCCGACGTGCTTCTCTCCTTGCTTGAGGAGATGAGCAGGTGACTGAGTGGCGGAAGGCTTCGGGGAGCTACAGCACGGACCAATGTGTCGAGGTCGCCGTCACCATCGACGGCGTGAAAGTGAGGGACTCTAAGCACGGCGACGCATCGCCCGTTCTCTTCTTCACCTACTCCGAGTGGGTCATGTTCCTGCGGGGGGCGAAGACCGGAGAGTTCGACCTGGAGCCGTCGTACGAGCTGAACCCCGCTGAGACGTGGATCTCCCCGCAGACGTAGGGCTCTAAGAAGTCCTACGAGAAGCCCCTGGGTTCTTGGAGTGCTCGGGGGCTTCTTCATGCCCTGATCTGGGGTTATGTCGTTTGAGTGGCGAATAGCCCGGTTTTCCGTAGAATGGTCCCGCGTGTGATTCGGTCCCCGCCATGGTGGGGACGACTGCCGACGTGGATAGTGCGGGGAGATTTTTATGCGCTCCACTAAGCAGAGATACGCCGAGAAGACGGGGCGACAACCTAGGTCGCTCATGGGCTTCAGACCCCCCGAATTTATTTGAATTCGATTAGGGAAAGGGGCGGGGATGTCCTCGAAATCTCTGAACCCGGGTAAGGCGTAGCGCACCATGGGGGCTGCGATCGCAGACGCGGTCAGCAGCCCTGGAAGGTTGATTCTTCCAGTGGTCGCAGTCATAGCGACGACGTTCCTAGGTGTCCTTCTAGTCATACTGGTGGGCAACGCCCAGCGCGTGGCAAAGATCACTTGGAAGAACCGATTTGTTGGTGAGCTAGCACTGACCTACCGCACAGACGACAGTGCGGAAGAATCGGATGACGAGCCAGGCGGGGAAGTGGACAAGCCTCCTGAGCTTCCCGCGTGGCGACGCTGGTTACGCAAGCAGAGGAAGCGTGAGTGATCCGCTTCCTTGAGTGGTGGATGGACGTGGCCCCTCCCGATCCGGGGAGGGGCCTTTCCTGTGCCCACGTACGTGACGGATGAACTTCTTTCTTCTTTCCTGCGGGGGCATGTGCGGTCGCCGACCGATCGTGGCCGGCGGCTTCTCTATTTGGTGGCGTCCTCATGGTCGTCATCCTTGTCCTTCGACTCGGCCACGAACGCCTTCAAGGCGTCGGTCACCTTCTCCACCAGGTTGAGTACGTCAGTGCGCCGGTCCTGCTTCAGCCAGGGCCAGGAGAGCCAAACAGGGAAGCTCAGGAGGATGATCACGAGCAAGGGAACGATGAGCAGGGCGACGATGACGGCGCGCTGCCAGCGGGGGGACTGCGGGAGGAACATCGGCCACGAATCCTGACTTGAGGTCGAAGGGGGATACGTGGACAAGTATGTACTTCGTCCGTGATTGCGCTGTCACGGAACGTCAAAGATCACTGATAGCTTCGCCCACGACACCGGCAACAAGAAACTGCCAGAAATGACACCGCAAGATCAAGGCCATCTGAATTCAGTCCACTATTCGAGCCGAACCGCGCAAGGCAGGGAAAGACCCTTTGTCCAGGTCAGGGGGAAGTTAGATTTACGTGCAGCAGACGCTGGGGTTCAGGAAACCGGAGCCGATGCGGCAGGAAAAAGCCCCCCGGCGCGTGGCCGGGGAGCACTCTCCAGAGGCCGCTAGGCAGCGGCCTCCATCTCAAGGATGGCGTCCCAGTCGATCTCGCTGGGAGTGACGAGCGGAACGAACTTCATCCCGTGGGCGCCCAGAACGATTGTCACCGGAGCGACCCCGCCGCTCGCCGGGGGGAGGTCGAACAGGGTCTCGCTCACGATCTCCACAGGCTTCTCAGCCTTGATCTCCGGGGCCTGGAAGACAGCCGGAGGCACTTCCTTGACCTCAGGCGTAGAGGCCTCCAGAAGCGCCCTCACACTGCTTCTCCTCACCTGATGTGTCCGTGTTCCTTCACACCTTGCGAGAAGGGCCCGCTGACCGACAATTCCCCAAAAGGAATACCGACCGACCTTCCATGCGGCCGGGGCGTCCGTGGTCGACGTAGTGGGCGCGGAACCGGACCGTCCCTTCGGTGTGGAAGGGGCTGCCCCCGGTGCCCCCGGCCCAGGCGCGAACCGACGTGCTGATGCCCGGCCAGGTGATGCTCCCTGATTGCCCGGAAAGAGCGGGGAGTTCCCTTGGCCGGGCCGCGGGAGGAGGTAGGGAATTCCTTACTGGCAGGGCCGCCGGAGGGAGGTCACGCGTAGAGGAACCAGAAGCCGTACGGCCACGTGCTGGACCCGTTGCTGACGAAGGTGCAGGTGTACGAGGTCCACAAACCGTTCTGGACGCCGTAGCTGCCGTATCGGTAGCAGTCGGATGAGTCGTAGTAGACGTTCCGGAGGGTGGCGGCCTGCGCCGGCATCGCCCCAAGGGAGACCGCCAGACCACTGGCGAGGGCGACCGTGAGGAGCAGATTTCTTACCTTGTGCATGAATTCTCCTGCTGGGTGACAGAAGTACATATCCGGAAGCGCTCCGGAGGCAGCACAGGAAGCGTCGCATCGCCGGTCGCCCAGAGACAGGCCACGCCTACCGGCCCCCGACTCCGGCGGATCTGACCTGGAGCGGCCCCGAAGACAGGCGCCGCAGGCCTGAAACGTTCAGCGCCATCTAGGAATTGGCCCCGGCTGGCCCGGCTGGAGCCCAGCGGCGCACCTGGAGCCGATGGACCGGTGCGCGGGCCTGGCGGGGCCTGATCACACGCAACGCCCACCGCCTGTTCCCACGCCTCACCGGATTCGCGCCGCCGCTCAGACGGGCATGAAGCCGTATCCTGCCGCGACCTCGGCCTGAGCCTTGTCGCGGGACGCGAAACCGTAACTGTCGCCGTCAGCCAGCTCCGGAACCACCAAAGACGCGATGGACACATGCCAGGCGTCCATGGCTCGCAGCCCGTGCCGGCGGACGATGTGAAGCGCCCGTGCCTCCACCTGCTCCTGTGGGGCGGTGAGCAGAGTGATGAGCCCGCCTTCCGGGTTGGTGTGGCTGTCCCAGGCGCGCAGGAGTTCCTGAAGATCTCCGCTGTGCCCGCGTGCGGCCCGTACGAGGGCGCCACTCACCTCGATGTCGGTCCACGATCCCGTGACCATAAGAACATCCGGATCTTCGAGCAGAGATCGCGCCTCAGCGTGGTAGGGCTCGTCGGCAAGGTAGGCGCGGGCCAGTACCGACGAGTCCGCGTAGACGATCATGAGCGGTCACGATCATCGGCGATGATCTCGTCGAGTTGGGGGCCCCAGCCTGTCGTGAGCCGGACGATCCGCTCCATGTCCACGGGATGGTGCGGGGCAGATGCGGTGGTCCCGTCGCCGGGGTCGCGCGGAGCTCGCTGAGCGAGCACTCCGAGTGCCGCGGCTCGGGACTTCAGCCGGTCCTGAGGCGAATCCGGATCCATCGTCGCGGCGACTGCGAGGATGTCGTTGGCGATCGCGTTGATGGAGCGGTGTTCCCGCCGCGCGCGTTCGCGCAAGCGTGCGTGGAGCTCGTCGTCGACCCTCAACAGGAGCTGCTTCATAGGCGCATGATATCACTTCTGAAAGTGATATCATTTCTCGTCGGCGGCGATCATAGATCGGTGGCCTGAACGCCGGTCAGCCGAGTACCAGGTCGCGGATCGAGCGCAGGGTGGGCTCGTCGCGGGGGCCCATGACGAGGAGGTTGGTGACCGGGCTGTCGCGCCACAGCTGGAGGCGTTCGCGGATGCGGCCGATCGGGCCGACCAGGGAGATGCCGTCGGCCAGCTCGTCCGGGATCGCCTCGAAGGCCTCGTCCCTGCGTCCCGCGAGGTACAGCTCCTGGATCTTCTGGGCCGCGTCGGCGAAGCCCATGCGGCCGACGATGTCGGCGTGGAAGTTGCGGCTCTTGGCGCCCATGCCCCCGATGTAGAGCGTGAGCATCATCTTGACGCCGTTCAGGGCGGCCTGGACGTCGCCGGTGATCATCACCAGCACCATCGCCGCGATGTCGAAGCCGGGCCTGGCGCCCGCCAGGGATTCGCCGTACATGCTCTCGATCTTCTCGGGGAAGACGAACAGCGGCAGCCAGCCGTCGGTGATCTCGGCGGCCAGCGCGACGTTCTTGGGCCCCTCCGCGCCGAGGTAGATCGGGATCTCCGGCCGCAGCGGGTGGGTGATCAGCTTGAGCGGCTTGCCCAGCTCGGCTCCGCCGGGGTACGGCAGCGGGTAGTGCGGACCGTCGCTGGTAACCGGTTCTTCCCTGCGCCACACCTTGCGCATGATGTCGACGTACTCGCGGGTGCGGGCGAGCGGCCGGGGGAACGGCCGGCCGTACCAGCCCTCCACGACCTGGGGACCGGATGCGCCGATACCGAGCAGCAACCGGCCTCCGGTGAGGTGGTCGAGCGTCATGGCGGTCATCGCGGTGGTGACCGGCGCGCGCGCCGAGATCTGCGCGACGCTGGTGCCCAGCTTGATCCTGCTGGTCCGGGCGCCGTACCAGGCCAGAGGGGTGAAGGCGTCCGACCCGTACGCCTCGGCCGTCCACACCGAGTCGTAGCCGAGCCGCTCGGCCGTCTGGACCACCTCGGTGGCGTCGTCGGCGTTCCGCTGCCAGTAGCCGACGTTCAGTCCGAGCTTCAGGTCACCGCTCATGTCCAGACCTCCGGGGGAGTACGGTCCACCGCCCGCATTAGAACACGTTCTATCTGTGCGGGTCGAGGGTCAGAAGAGCTCGGGGTAGGCGTGGGCGAGGTGGGCGGTCACGGCCTCGACGGCCGCCGCCGCGTCGCCCGAGGTGATCGCGGCGTGGATCCGGCGGTGGTCCCCCTGTAACGCGCCGGTGTCGCCGAGGCCCTCGACGGCCTCGATGGCGTACCGGCGCATCGCGCCGCGCAGGGCGCGCATCACGGCCGCGACGAGCCTGTTGCCGGAGGCCTCGGCGATGGCCACGTGGAAGGCGATGTCGTGCTCCACGAACTCCTCGGCGGTCGCCGCCGCCTCCATCGCCCGTATCGCCTCCGCCATCGCGTCGGGTTCGGCCGCCACCGCGGGCGAGGCCGCGGCGTGTTCGGCGGACCAGCGTTCGATCATCAGGCGGGTGTCGATGACCTCGCGCAGCGACAGGCTGGACAGGCCGAGGCTGAGGCGGAGCAGGTCGGTGAGCGCGCTGTCGGGGCGGGAGGTCAGGATCGCCCCCGCGTCGGGCCCCCGGCCGGCCTGCGACGACACCACGCCCAGCGTTTCGAGCACGCGAAGTGCCTCGCGCACCGAGGCCCGGCTGACCTGGAGCTGTTCGGCGAGCTGCCGCTCGCCGGGGAGGCGGTCTCCCACCCTGAGCCCGTCCTCGGCGATCCGCCGCTCGACCTGGAGGAGCACCTCCTCGAACGCGCGTGTCCGCCGCGCCCTGCCCGCCACGTGACCCTCCTTCTGCCCTGGAGTATGGTCTGACCATACTCGGCTTCACCACTCCACTCCGGCCGGAGTGACGCAAGGAAGGGGTCCGATGCGGGTAGCCCTGTTCGTCACGTGTGTCAACGACACACTCTTCCCGGGCACGGGGAAGGCGGTCGTGACGCTGCTGCGCCGCCTCGGTTGCGAGGTGGAGTTCCCCACGGCCCAGACCTGCTGTGGTCAGATGCACGTCAACACCGGATACCGCGACGAGGGCGTACGGCTGGCGCGGCACTTCCTGGACGTCTTCCGCGGCTACGACGCCGTGGTCGCCCCGTCGGGTTCGTGCGCCGCGATGGTCCGCGAGCAGTACCCGAAGCTGGCGGCGGGCATGGGCGCGACACGGGCGGGGGCGTTCGCGGGGGCGCACGGCGGGCACTCCCCGTTCGCGGAGGAGGTGGCCGAGGTCGCCCCGAAGGTGTACGACCTGTCGGAGTTCCTGGTGGACGTGCTCGGCGTCACCGACGTAGGCGCATATTTCCCACACCGGGTGACATATCACCCGACATGCCACTCGCTGCGCGGGCTGCGCGTGGGGGACAAGCCGACCCGGCTGCTCCAGAGCGTGCGAGGGCTGGAGCTCACGCCCCTTCCCGGCGCGGAGGAGTGCTGCGGCTTCGGCGGCACCTTCGCGGTGAAGAACGCGGCCGTTTCGGCAGCCATGTGTGCCGACAAGGTAGGAAATATCATCTCTACGGGCGCCGAAGTGCTCTGTGCCGCCGACAACTCCTGCCTGATGCACATCGGCGGCACGCTCAGCCGCATGCGCGCCGGCGTGCGGGTCATGCACCTGGCCGAGATCCTGGCCACCACGGAGTCGGACCAGTGACCCGCGAAGGAGAGGCCCCCGGCACCTTCCTCGGCATGCCCGCCTTCCCGGAGAACGCCGAGGAGGCACTCCAGGACTCCCAGCTCAGGTACAACCTCCGCAAGGCGACGCACACGATCCGCGCCAAGCGGGCGTCCGTGGTGGAGGAGCTGCCCGACTGGGACGAGCTGCGCGCGGCGGGCAAGGCGATCAAGGACGAGACGCTGCGCAACCTCGACCGCTACCTACTCCAGGTGGAGGAGGCGGTCACCGGGGCGGGCGGCCACGTCCACTGGGCGTCGGACGCCGCCGAGGCCAACGAGATCGTGACCGGCCTGGTCAGGGCCACTGGCCAGACCGAGGTGGTCAAGGTCAAGTCGATGGCCACCCAGGAGATCGGCCTCAACGAGGCGCTGTCCGAAGCCGGGATCACCGCCTACGAGACCGACCTCGCCGAGCTGATCGTGCAACTCGGCGACGACTGGCCATCCCACATCCTGGTGCCGGCCATCCACCGGAACCGCTCGGAGATCCGGGAAATCTTCCTTGAGCACATGGCCGAATGGGGCCGCCCCGCTCCCGAGAGCCTGAGCGACGACCCGAGGGCGCTCGCCGAGGCCGCGCGCCTGCACCTGCGCGAGCGGTTCCTCTCCACCAAGGTCGGCATCTCCGGCGCCAACTTCGTGGTCGCCGAGACCGGCACCCTCGTGGTGCTGGAGTCCGAGGGCAACGGCCGCATGTGCCTCACGCTGCCGGAGACGCTGATCAGCGTGGTGGGCATCGAGAAGGTCCTGCCGACCTGGCGCGACCTGGAGGTGTTCCTGCAGTTGCTGCCGAGGAGCTCCACCGGCGAGCGGATGAACCCCTACACCTCCATGTGGACGGGCGCCACCGAGGGCCAGGAGTTCCACCTGGTGCTCCTCGACAACGGCCGCACCAAGGTGCTGGCCGACGAGATCGGGCGCCAGGCGCTGCGCTGCATCCGCTGTTCGGCCTGCCTCAACGTCTGCCCCGTCTACGAGCGCGTCGGCGGCCACGCGTACGGCTCGGTCTATCCCGGGCCGATCGGGGCCATCCTCACCCCGCAACTTCGCGGGATGGCCTCCGAGCTCGACGCCTCGCTGCCGTACGCCTCCAGCCTGTGCGGCGCGTGCTACGACGTGTGCCCGGTCGCGATCGACATCCCGGAGGTGCTCGTGCACCTGCGCGCCAGGTCGCCGCACGGCCCGGCCGAGCGGCTCGGGCTGAAGGCCGCCGGATGGGTGCTCGACACGCCGGTACGGCTGGAGCGCGCCCAGCGCCTGGCGAGCCGGTTCAGAAAGCTCGTGCCGAAGAGGCATCTGCCGGGTCCCGGCGCGGCGTGGACGGACACCAGGGACGTCCCGCAGGTGCCTGAGGAGTCGTTCCGCGACTGGTGGGACCGCACAGAGGGAGGGCACCGATGAGCCGTCCGTCCCGTCCGTCCGGGAACCACGCCGAGGGAGGGCACCGATGAGCCGTCCGTCCGAGACGCGGAGCTCCCGCGACCGGATCCTCTCCCGGATCCGCGCGGCCGTCGCGGGCGCGCCCGAGGTGGAGATCCCCCGCGGGTACCGGACGCGCCACGTGTCCGGGCCCCCAGAGCTGATCACCGAGCTGTTCGCCGAGCGGGTCCGTGACTACCGGGCGATCGTGCACGTCGTACCGGAGCGCGAGGTCGCCGCCACCGTCGCCCTGGCGCTGTCCGCCCGGGGAGCGCGGCGGGTGGTCGTACCCGACGGGCTGCCGGAAGAGTGGCTGGCCGCCGCGCCCGGCCTGGAGCGGCTCCTGGACGATCCGCCGCTCGGTGCCGCCCGTCTGGAAACGGCGGACGGCGTGGTCACCGGTTGTGCGGTCGGGATCGCCGAGACCGGCACGATCGTGCTCGACGCCGGCCCCGGCCAGGGCCGCAGGGCCCTGACCCTCGTGCCGGACTACCACCTGTGCGTGGTGCGGGCCGGGCAGGTGGTGAGCGGCGTGCCGGAGGCGGTCGCCCGCCTCGACCCGGTACGGCCCCTGACGTGGATCAGCGGGCCCTCGGCGACCAGCGACATCGAGCTGAACCGCGTCGAGGGCGTGCACGGCCCCCGCACGCTGGAAGTGATCATCGCCGAGATCCTCCCGTAGTCCGCGAGGCGACACCCCCGGCATGGCCCGTACGGCCGTGCCGGGGTTCGTCATATCTTGAACAAGTAGACACCACTTGAATGGGAGTTGAGTACTTGATACGTTTTTGAACGCATGAAGGAGGGAGAAGCCCAATGAACGCCAGTGACGATCTGAGCGCCGACGCCGCGCTCGAGGAGATCGGCCGCGTAGGCGCGGCGTTCTTCACCTCCCTCGTCCCCGAGAGCCCCTCGGCCCGGTGGAGCGCGACGGGCCTCGCCGTGGCGGTCGCCGCGGCGACGCCCGTGCTGTACGCGGGCTGGCGCCTGCACACGTGGGAACGCGAGCGGTGACCGGGAACGGAGCCCACCCCCGGCACCACCTCGACCCGCTCATCCACACGCCCGTGCGACTGTCGATCATGGCGGCGCTGGCCGCCGCCGAGAACGTCGAGTTCCGGTTCCTGCGCGACACGATCGAGGTCAGCGACTCCCTGCTGTCCAAGCACATGCTGACCCTCGAAGAGGCCGGTTACGTCAAGGTCCAGAAGGCCTTCGTCAGCAAGAAGCCCGGCACGTGGCTCTCGCTCACCCCCAAGGGGCGCGAGGCCTTCCAGGAGTACGTCTCCGTACTCGAAAAGATCATGAAGGGATCCCCCCATGCTTGAGGTGGACGGGCTCAGGAAACGGTATGGCGACACGGTGGCCCTCGACGGCGTGAGCCTCACGGTGGGCCCCGGCGAGATGTTCGGCTTCGTCGGCGCCAACGGCGCGGGCAAGACGACGACGATGCGCATCGTGATGGGCGTGCTCGCCGCCGACGGCGGCGAGGTCCGGTGGAGGGGCAGACGGGCCGGCTTCGAGACCCGCCGCAGGTTCGGCTACATGCCGGAGGAGCGCGGGCTGTACGCCAAGATGCGCGTCGCTGAGCAGATCGAGTACTTCGGCATGCTCGGCGGCATGGGCGCGGAGGCCGCGCGGCGGTCGTCGGAGGCCCTGATCGAGCGGCTCGGGCTCACCGAGCGGCGCGGCGACAACGTGGACAGCCTGTCGCTGGGCAACCAGCAGCGCGTGCAGCTGGCCGTGGCGCTCATCCACGAGCCCGAGGTGCTGGTGCTCGACGAGCCGTTCTCCGGCCTCGACCCCATCGCGGTCGACGCCCTGGCCGCGGTGCTCGCCGAACGCACGGCCGCGGGGGTGCCGGTCGTGTTCTCCAGCCACCAGCTCGACCTGGTGGAACGGTTGTGCGACTCGGTCGGCATCATCAAGGCCGGCCGCATGATCGCCGGAGGCACCGTGTCGGAGCTGCGCGCACGGGAGTCGCGCAAGCGCCTGCGCGTCGTCGTGACCGGCGCCGAGTCCGGGTGGGCCGACCGGCTCCCTGGAGAGATCATCTCCAAGACCGACCGGCCGCCCCATGGGGACTTCGCCCAGGCGGAGGCCACCGGGCGTTACGACGAGGTGATCCTGACGCCGGCCGACGACCAGGAGGTGCTGCGCGTCGCCACGAGCGCCGGCAGGGTGCAGCACTTCGGATGGCAGGAGCCCTCGCTCGCCGAGATCTTCCGTGAGGTGGTCGCGTGAACGCCGTAGCTCTGGTCGCCCGGCGCGAGATCAGCGTGCGGAGCCGTACCAAGGGATACCGCTACGGCCTGCTGGTCACGGCGGTGCTGGTGGCCGTGCTGGCAGCCCTTCCGAAGCTGATGGGCGGCGGCACCGACTACACCGTGGGCCTGGTGGGCACGCAGACAGACCGGCTCCAGGCCGCGCTCACCGCGCAGGTCCAGCCAGGGGCCGACCTCACCATCAAGGTCACCCGCTACGCCGGCGAGGCGGCGGCGCGCAAGGCCGTCGCGGACGGCGACGTCGAGGCGGCGGTCGTGGAGAACGCGACGGTGATCTCCAAGACGGTGGTCGGCCGGGGTCTCTCGGTCATCCTCGACACCGCCCACCGCATGGTGGCGACCGAGGAGAACCTCACCGCCGCCGGCCTCGATCCCGCCAAGGTCGGGCAGGCGCAGCAGGTGCGGCCGATGAAGGAGGTCACGCTCAACGGCAGCGGCGAGGACGCCACGGTCCGGACCGTGATCGCGGTGACCATCGTCGTCATCCTGTTCATGCTGCTCATGCAGATCTGCACCTGGGTGGCCATGGGCGTGGTGGAGGAGAAGGGCAGCAGGATCGTCGAGATCCTCCTCACCGCGGTACGGCCGTGGCAGCTCCTGGCGGGCAAGGTCATCGGCCTCGGCGTGCTCGGGCTCTCGCAGATCCTGGTGATCGCCGCGGTGGGTCTCGTGGCGGCCCAGGTCACCGGCGCGGTGCCGGAGCTGCCCGACGGCACGTACGGCGTGGTGGCGGGGGCCATCGTGTGGTTCCTGCTCGGCTACGCCTTCTACGCGGCGATGTACGCGGCGATCGCCTCGCTGGTGTCCCGGCAGGAGGAGCTCAGCGGCGTGCTGACGCCCGCCACGATGCTGCTGATGGTGAGCTACCTGATCGGGTTCCTCGCGGTCCAGTCCCCGGACGGGACGCTGACGCACGTGCTCTCGATCGTCCCGCCGTTCTCCGGCATGGTCATGCCGGTGAGGGCGGCCGTCATCGAGGTGCCGCTCTGGGAGACGGGCCTGGCGATGGGTCTGATGCTCCTCGCGGCGGCGGTCATGCTGCTCGCCGGCGGCCGCATCTACCAGCGCGCGGTCCTGCGTACGGGCGCGCGGGTGCGGTGGCGGGAGGCGCTGAGCTCCGCCTCGTAGTCCGGCGAGACCGGCGTCGCGGCCGGGTGGTGAGCTGTCATCTGTGACGCGTGTGACGTGAGAAAATCGGGTCCTTGGGGGTCGGCCGACCTTGTCCCTCCACCAAGGGCCCTTCAAGTTGCGGACAACCCCCAATGTGCGGTGAGCTGATATGTCCGTACAAGGGGGATGGAATTGACCGGTTTCGATCAGCACTTGACGATCACGACGAGGCGGCTGATCATACGGCCCTTCGGCCCCCGCGACGCCGACCGGGTCCGTGCGATCATCGAGTCCGGGGCGCGTTTCCTCCCGCCCGGCGTGCCGGGGCACGTGTCCGGCGTGGCCCAGTGGCTGTCGTACGGCGTGCACGAGTTGTGGCGATCCGGGCAGGGCATCCACCTCGCGATGGTCGCCGAAGGGGCGATCGTCGGCGCCGTCAGCCTGTTCAAGACCGTATGGGGGGCCGCCACCGCCGAGATCGGGTACGGCGTCCACCCCGCGCACCGGGGCCGTGGCTACGCCCCCGAAGCCGTCAGCGGCCTGACCGAGTGGATGCTCACCAAGGGCGGCCTGCGACGCATCGAGCTGCGCGCCAACCTCGACAACGCCGCCTCCCTCCGGGTCGCAGAGAAGGCCGGTTTCACCCGCGAGGGCGTGCTGCGCGGCGCGGGCTTCGAGGACGACGGGCCGCACGACCTGGTGGTCTTCGGGCTGCTATCCCGCGACATCGTCATGGGGCCGCCCACGATGAACGGCCGCGGCTTCGGCACCGGCGTCCGGCTGGAGAGCGAGCGCCTCATCCTGCGCCCCTTCACCGGCACCGACGCGAGGGACGTCTTCGCCGCCGTCGACCGTGACCCCGAGATGAATCGCTGGATGCCCTGGGCCGAGGGGTACGACCTCCAGCGCGCCTACGACTGGTGCACCAGGTTCGCCCACGCCGACTCCGTGAACGGCGTGCAGTTCGCCATCGAGCCCAAGGCGGGAGGCCGCCTCGCCGGATCGGCCGGCGTGCAGCGGGCCGACTGGGAGCGCGGGGACGTCGAGGTCGGCTACTGGATCTCGCCGTGGGCGCGGCGCCAGGGTTTCGCCTGGGAGGCGACGCGCGCGGTCACCACCTTCCTCATGATGCGGGGCTTCCACCGCGTCACCCTGCTCGCCGCCGTGGGCAACGTCGCGAGCCAGGGCGTCGCGCGTAAGGCCGGGTTCGTCGAGGAGGGGGTGCTCCGGCGGGCCCTGCCCGTGTCCGGGGGGATCTCCGACGCCGTGCTGTTCAGTTTGCTCAAGGGCGAGACGGCCTGAGGTAAGGCCGGCGGCCACACGCCTCGCAGGGCGACCGGCCGGCCCAGATCATGATGAACGGTCGGTCTTGTCTTGACCAAATGCTCCGCAAAGCGATGTCCATGGATTGACAGATTCGGATATCCTCTCGGCCCGACCAACATATCCGCAGGTCAAAGTATCGGAGATCCACATGAAGCCGCCGCTCCTTCTCATAGGGCACGGCGCCCACGATGACACCGGTGCAGCAGAGTTCGGCCGTTTCGTCCACCGGCTGCGGTGCCGACTCGACCAGTTAGTGGCGGATGTGTCAGGTGGGTTCGTCGCCAAGGGACGCCCGTCGCTGAGCGATTCCGTCGCCTCGCTGGTCGCACGGGGCCACCACCGCCTGGTGGCGATTCCCCTCGCGCTCGGCGAAAGCGAGGACATCCCCGCCGCGATCGCGAGGGCGCGCGTGGTCCATCCGACCCTCACCTGCGACCACGGCCCGGCCCTCGGTGCCTCGCCGCAGGTGCTCGCGCTGATGGCCGAGCGCCTCGCCGACGCGCTCGCCGAGATGCCCCGCCTCGCGGCGGTCTCCATGACCGACGACCACGGCGACGCGCCGTGGGAGCCGGTGTCGCCCGCCGAGACCGCCGTCGTCCTGGTCGGCCACGGATCGGCCGACACCGGGGCCAACGCCGAGGTGCACCGGGTCTCGCGGCTGTTCTGGGAGACGCACGCCCCCGAGTTGCTGACCGTCGAGACGGCCTACGTCGCGGACGCCCCGCCGAGCGTCGCCCAGGGCATCGAGCGCTGCCGCCGCCTGGGCGCCAAGCGGGTCGTCGTGCTCCCTTACCTGCTGTTCGCCGGGGGAGTGCTCGAACGCATCTGGGCCGAGGCCCTCGCCTACGCCGCCGGGCACATCGACCTCGACGTGCGCTGCGCGGAGGTGATCGGCGACTGCGAGGGCCTCGCCGACCTGATCATCGAGCGGTACGAAGAGGTGCTGGAGGCGACCGACCTCTCCGCGCCCGGCCCCGGCTGTGCCGAGCCGGTCGCGGACGCCGAGGACGAGATCCTCGGCACCGCCGACCTGTGGCCGCTGGAGGACGCCGAGGAACGCGTCCTGGGCATTGCGGAGCCGCTGGTTTCAGGCCAGGCTGGGGACGAGCTTCTGGAGAAGGTGGGCGTGCAGTTGTCTCTGGACGGTGTCGAGCCCCTGGATGACGGCGTCACCCGCGTCGATTCCCTGGAGGAAGGCGGTCAGGATGTCATCCGCGTGGGCAAGCCCGCCGTGCGAATGCTCCCCCGCGACGAGGCCGCGATGGTCGACGGGCTGGTCTGACCGATGAGCGTGGAGATCCTCCGGCAGACCTTGGCGGCGATCCGGCCGGCCGACCGGCAGGCCATGGCCGACGCGCGGGCACACCAAGATCGGCTGACCAAGCCGCGTGGCGCGCTCGGCGTGCTGGAGGAGGTCGCGGTGCGGCTCGCCGGCGTCGCGGGTGCCTGCCCGCCGCCGCTTCCGACGCCCGCAGCGCTGGCCATCTTCGCCGCCGACCACGGCGTGCACGCCCAGGGGGTCAGCCCCTGGCCGCAGGAGGTCACCACCCAGATGGTGACTAACTTCCTCGCGGGCGGGGCCGTGGCCAACGCCTTCGCCGCGCAGGTCGGCACGTCGGTGACCGTGGTCGACGTCGGCGTCGCCTCCGGCCTGCCCGAGGCGCCGGGCCTGGTCTCCCGCAAGGTCGCGTTCGGCACGGCCGACCTGTCGCGTGGCCCGGCCATGACCCCCGCCCAGGCCGTGGCGGCGATCGAAGCCGGCATATCCGTGGCCCGCGACCTGATCGGAGCGGGGGCCGCCTGCCTGATCACCGGTGACATGGGCATCGCGAACACCACCGCGTCCGCCGCCCTCATCTGCGCCTTCACCGGCGCCGACGCGGCGGAGACCACCGGCAGGGGCACCGGCGCCGACACCGCGACCCTCAGCCGCAAGATCGAGATCGTCCGCCGCGGCCTTGAGGTCAACGGCATCTCCACCCTCCCACCCGGCCGTGCCGCCTCGCCGTCCGAGACGGTGGACGGCGCCGGTCCCTCCGGTCATGGTTCGCCGTCCGAGACGGTGGACGGCGCGGGTGCCTCCGGTCATGGTTCGGCGTCCGAGACGGTGGACGGCGCGGGTCCGGCCGGGCAGGGTCCGGCGTTCGGCATGGCGGATGCCGCTGAGCGGGTCGCGCACGGGTCGGCCGCCGTGGATGACGCTCTGCGCAGGCTGGCGGCGGTGGGCGGGCTGGAGCACGCCGCGATCGCCGGGTTCGTCCTCGGCGCCGCCGCGGCGGGCGTGCCGGTCATCCTCGACGGGGTCATCGCCGGATCGGCCGCGCTGGCCGCCGCCGCGCTGGCACCCGACGCCGTCGACTACTGCGTGGCGGGGCACCGCTCGGCCGAGCCCGGGCACGCCATCGCACTCGACCACCTCGGCCTCCGTCCCCTGGTCGATCTGGAGCTCCGGCTCGGCGAGGGCACGGGGGCACTGCTCGCGTATCCGCTGGTGAGCGCGGCCGTACGGGTCATGCACGACGTGGCCACCTTCGACTCCGCGGGCGTCACCGACAAGGACGCCCAAGCCGGCCTCGACGCCGTTTAGCGCCCGTCCCTGCGGCGAGAGAGTCGTCCGGGGAGCATCGAACACCTCGAACGCGGTGCTCCCGGACATCGAGCCTGAAACCAGGCCGTGTAGTGCGATGACCTCGTACGCGTTCCATTTTGTGTGAATGCGGTTAAATGGTGACATTCTGCTACAGAGCATGATTGGACCCTGATGCGCTACGGCCCGATGTTCGGACCCGACATCACCTTCCTCGGTGTGGAACGCTGCGACCTGAGCGATCCGGACACCTTCGCGGGAGCGGACGTCGTGATCGTCGGAGCGCCCTTCGACGGGGGCACCAGCAACCGGCCCGGCGCGCGCTTCGGCCCGATGGCTCTGCGGCAGGCCTGCTACCTGCCCCACGACGGTTCCCGGCCGAGCATGGCCCTGCGCGTGGACGCCCTGCGGGATCTCAAGGTCCTGGACGCCGGTGACGTGGAGTGCTACTCGGGCGACATCGAAGGCTCGATCAGGAACATCGAGGAGGCCGTCTACACGATCTCCGCGTCCGGGGCGATCCCGCTCGTCCTCGGCGGGGACCACACCGTCGCGCTGCCCGACGCCCGCGGCGTAGCCCGCCACCACGGGTTCGGACGGGTGTCCATGATCCACTTCGACGCCCACGCCGACACCGGCGACATCGAGTTCGGCCACCTGTACGGGCACGGCCAGCCGATGCGGCGGCTCATCGAGTCGGAGGCGATCCGCGGGGACAGGTTCCTGCAGATCGGCCTGCGTGGCTACTGGCCGGGTCCGAAGATCCTCGGCTGGATGGCCCAGCAGAACATGCGCTCGTACGAGATGACCGAGATCGTCGAGCGCGGTCTCACCGAATGCCTGACAGAGGCGTTCGCCATCGCCACCGACGAGTGCGACGGCGTGTTCCTCTCCGTGGACATCGACGTGTGCGACCCCGCCCACGCGCCCGGCACGGGCACCCCCGAGCCCGGTGGCCTGTCCGCGCGGGAGCTTCTGGACTCGGTCCGGCGCATCTGTTACGAGCTGCCGGTGGTCGGCCTGGAAGTGGTCGAGGTCGCCCCGCCGTACGACCACGCGGAGATCACCGCCTACCTCGGGAACCGCGTGATCCTCGAGGCACTGTCGGCGATCGCGCGCAAGCGCGAGGTGGAGGCGGGGGGCGAGCCCTGGGATCCCCGCAAGCCCCTTCTGGAAGGAAGGCTGACTGCGCCTCCAACGGCGGAGGGCCTGTAGGTTTACCTCACGGACAACGGGTTTTGCCTCTTCCCGGGAAAGGGAACACCGTCCCATGTCGTCGCCCTACCTGCTCGGTCTTCGGCTCAACGGCAGGCGCGTGCTCGTCGTCGGCGGCGGCCGTGTCGCCCAGCGCAGGGTCCCCACCCTGCTGGACGCGGGTGCGTCGGTCACCCTCGTTTCCCCGAGCGTGACCCCGGCTCTTGACGATCTCATCGCCGACGGCCTGATCACGTGGGAACGCCGGTCCTACCAGGTCGGTGACTGCGACGGTTCATGGCTGGTCCAGGCGTGCACCGACAGCCGATCCGTCAACGCGGCCATCGCCGCCGAGGCCGAGGCCAAACGCATCTGGTGCGTACGCGCCGACGACCGCGACGCCTCCGCCGCCTGGACTCCCGCCAGCGGGCGGGTCGACGAGATCAGCGTGGCCGTCACCGCGGGTGGCGACCCGCGCCGCGCGGCCGGCATCCGCGACGCCGTGGTGGGCGCCCTGCGCGACGGCACGGTCGACGCCCGCCGTAACCGCACCAAGCCGGTCGGCGTCGCGCTGGTCGGCGGCGGCCCGGGTGACCCCGGCCTGATCACCGTGCGCGGGCGCCAGCTCCTGGCCCAGGCCGACGTGGTCGTGGCCGACCGCCTCGCGCCCCGCGCCCTGCTGGACGAGCTCGCGCCCGACGTCGAGCTGATCGACGCCGCCAAGATCCCTTACGGCCGTTACCTCGCGCAGGAGAAGATCAACGAGCTGCTGATCGAGCACGCCAGGCAGGGCAAGTTCGTCGTGCGGCTCAAGGGCGGCGACCCCTTCGTCTTCGGCCGGGGCGGCGAGGAGATGCTCGCGTGCGCGCGGGCCGGCATCCCCGTCGTGGTGGTGCCCGGGGTCACCAGCGCGGTCGCCGTGCCCGCCGCCGCCGGGGTGCCGGTGACCCACCGCGGAGTGAGCCAGGAGTTCCACGTCATCTCCGTTCACGTGGCGCCGGATGATCCGAAATCAACTGTTGACTGGGCGGGACTGGCGAGATCACCGGGAACCCTGGTACTTCTGATGGCTGTTGAACGAATAGCCATGATCGCTGACACGCTCATACGAGACGGACGTTCGCCGGAAACCCCCGTGATGGTGGTACAGGACGGTACTCTTCCGACCCAGCGAGCTCTTTATGCCAGCCTCTCCACGGTGGCGGAGCGCGTGATCGCCGCTGGGACGCGGCCGCCGGCGATCGTGGTCGTCGGTGACGTCGTCAGGGTCGGCCAGGAGATCGAGATGGTTCGAGCGGAGCGGGTTCCGTGAAGTCGACTGCGAAGAAGACGGAGTGCGCCGATGAGCACACCGAGCAGTCGGGTGACGCGGTGATCGAGGGGAAGGACAGCGTCCCCGAGACCCCGGAGGAGCAGACGATGTCGTTCCAGGCGATCAACGCCGGCGACGACGACCTCCGCCATGCCGGCGATCCTGCGACAGGCCACACCGACACCGCGGCCGACGACGACGCGACGAGTTCCGGCGACGCGACAGGTGGTGACGGCGCCACGAATAGCGGAGCGGCTGGGTTCGACGTGTTCGCCCCGGTCAAGGCTCAGGCCGCCGAGGTGGCGACCGGCGACACCGGTACGACTGACGCCGCCCCTGACCGGCCCGGGTTCAATGCTTTCGCTCCGATCAAGGCTCAGACCACTGAGGTCGCGACCGGTGACGCAGGCGCGTACGGCGCGGCGTCACCCGAGACCGAAGCTCATCAGCACTCGTCCACAACCGAGGAAGCGGCCGACGTCTCTTCCGACGCGGGAAACGCCTCCTCCACACGCGAGGACATCTGGGCCGCAACCGAGGCCGTCTCCACCGAGGCCGCCTCTACCAAGGCCGAGGACTTCCCGCCCACACAGGACGTCTCCACCGAGACACAGGACGTCTCATCAGCGCAGGACACCCCCTCTGCCAAGGAGAACCTCGTTTCCTCGCCGCCAGAGGATGTTCCTACCAAGACACGGGACGTCTGGTCCACGCCGGAGACCGTTTCCGCCGACCCACCGGACGTCTTACCCGTGCAGGAGGACGTCTCCGCTGCCCCGGAGGACGTCTCCGCCGGTCCTGAGGACGTCTCGGTGGACCCGGAGGACGTATCCGCCGGTCCTGAGGACGTCTCGCCGGTTCCGCAGGACGTCCCCGTGGACCGTGAGGACGTCCTACCGGAGCCCGAAGGCGTTTCGTTCGATCCGTTCAAGGAGACGCAGCCCCAGAGTGCCAATGGTGAGCCGCAGTCGAGCCCCGGTGACCCGGGGTCGCGGGGTGGGTGGGAGCCGGCAGGGTCCGAGCAGGCGGCCGACGCGGACGGATCCAGCGATTCCCTCGATTCCGATGACGGTGAAGAGGGCGAAGAGGGCTTCCAGACGTCGGAGCACGTACGAGAGGTTCCGCTGCCCAAGCCCGTCTCGCGGCAGCTGACGGCCGCGCTCTCGGGCCTGAAGGACAGCGTCACCGGGCTGCGGCTCGGCCTCGACGTGCCCGGGGTCGAGGAGGCGCGCAAGGCCCAGGTCGAGATCCTCGCCCAGATCGAGGACTACGTGATCCCGCGCGTGCACATGAGCACCGCGCCGGCTCTGATCGCCGTCGTCGGTTCCACGGGGGCGGGCAAGTCGACCCTGGTCAACACCCTCGCCGCCGCGAAGGTCAGCGCCACGGGAGTGCGCCGGCCCACCACAGGCACCCCCGTACTGGCCTGCCACCCCGACGACCGCGACTGGTTCGCCAAGGGCGACGTGCTCGGCGGCATGATCCGTGTCGACCGGCCGACTCCCGACGGGTCCCTCGACACCCTCGTCCTCGCCTCGACCGAGCGGCTTCCCCAGGGTGTGGCCCTGCTCGACACTCCGGACATCGACTCGGTGGTGGAGACCCACCATGAGGTCGCCCACCGCATGCTCGACGCCGCCGACCTGTGGGTCTTCGTCACCACCGCGACACGCTACGCCGACGCGCCCGCGTGGAACCTGCTACGCCTGGCCAAAGAACGCGGCGCCCGCCTGGCCATCGTGCTCTCGCGCGTGCCGGTGAGGTCCCGCGAGGTGATCGACAAACACTTCTCCCGGATGCTCCAGGAGTACGGCCTCGGCGACGTCGAGCGGTTCGTCATCAACGAGTCGACGGTGACCGCGGGGCGCCTTCCCGAGGAGGAGGTCGCCGAGCTGCGCATGTGGCTGACGGAGTTGTCGGTCGACGACCAGCGCCGCTCGCAGGCGGTCCAGGTGACCCTCGACGGCGTCCTGAACAGCTTCCGCAGCCGCGTCCCCGCGCTGGCACGGCACCTGGAGGCCCAGGTCGCCTTCCGGGCAGAGCTCCGTACCGACGTGGACGCCGCTTATATGGGCGCGCTGGCGGAGATCGACGAGGCGACGACCGACGGATCGCTGCTGCGCGGTGAGGTCCTCGCCCGCTGGCAGGACTTCGCGGGCTCCGGCGACCTGATGAAGACCCTCCACCTGCGCCGTCCCGGCCGGATGGGCACCAAGACCAGCCAGCAGGCCCCCGCGCGGCTGCGCGCGTTCAAAACCGCGCTCCGCTCCGGGCTCGAATCCGTGATCGTCTCCGCGGGTCAGCGGGCCGCCGAGGAGGTCGTCGTCCGGTGGCGTCAGCGCGACGGCGTCGGCGACCGCCTTGCCGCCGCTCCCGGCCTCGGGTGTCCGTCGGACGAGTTCGTGCGCCGGGTGGGCCGTACGATCGGGGCCTGGCAGGAGCATGTCGTGGCGCTGATCCACTCGGGCGGCGTGGCCAAGCGATCGGTCGCCAAGCTGGTCGCCTTCGACGAGGAGTCGCTCTCGCTGGTCTTCATGATCGGCCTGCTCGGCTACGGAAGCTCCGACGTCGCCGCGTCCTCCGGCACCGGCACCCTGCCCGAGCGCCTGCTGCGAGGGGTGCTCGGCGCCGAGTCGCTGCGCGCCATCGGCACCAGGGCCCGCAGCGACCTGCGAGCCCGCATCAGCGTGCTCTTCGACGAGGAGACGCTGCGATACGTCCAGGTGCTCGACGAGGCGGGGATCCCCGACGAGGCCGCCGCCAAGCGGCTTTACCAGGCAACGTACAACCTTGAGGTCGCCCGATGAGTGTCAGCGGCGTTCGTGCCGGGACGATGGATACGCGCAGCGACTTGGGCCACCGGCTCTCGGCCCTCGCGAGGATCGTGGAGCTCGGCCCCGGCAGGGTCGATCCCGCGTTGATCGCCGAGGCCGGGCAGCTGCTGCTCCGCGCGGGCGACCGTCTCAAGCTCTCCGGCGACCACACCGTGGTCGCCCTCGCCGGCGGCACGGGCAGCGGCAAGTCCTCACTGTTCAACCGCATCTCCGGGCTGGAGCTGTCTCCGACGGGCGTGCGCCGGCCGACGACCGCGCGTACCCACGCGTGCGTGTGGGGTCTGGACGGCGCCGGGCCGCTCCTCGACTGGCTCCAGATCCAGTGGCGGCACCGCTTCGCCCGCGCCAGCGCCCTGGACAGGGGAGAGAGCCAGCTCCACGGCCTGATCCTGCTCGACCTGCCCGACCACGACTCCATCAGGGCCATCACCGACCACGAGGCCGACCGCCTGATCCAGGTGGTCGACCTGATCGTGTGGGTGCTCGACCCTCAGAAGTACGCCGACGCGGCCACGCACAGCAAGTACGTCGCCGAACTGGCCGGGCACGAGGCGATCACCGTGTTCGCGCTCAACCAGGCCGACCGGCTCGCTCCCGAGGAGCTGGCCGAGTGCGTGGTCGACCTGTCCGACCTGCTGAAGCGGGAAGGCGTGCAGCACCCGCGCATCGTCCCCACGTCGGCGACCACGGGCAGGGGCGTGAACAGCCTCAAGAGCGTGCTCGCCGAGTCCGTCTCCAACCGGCGGGCCGCCGTGCAGCGCTTGGAGGCCGATCTCGACCGCATCATGGGCAAGCTCACCAAGGTCATGCCCGCGCCCGAGTCCATGGCCGTGCAGCCCACCGTCGACCTCGCCAGGCAGGAGGGGCTGACCGACTCCCTGTGCGACGCGGTCGGCGTGCCGGCCGTGGGGGAGGCGATGGAGAACGTCTACGGCGTGCGCTCCATCGACTGGGTGGGCTGGCCGTACGCCCGCTGGGCCTCACGGCTGCGGCCCGACCCCATGAACAGCCTTCGCCTCGGCAACATACGTGACGAGGTCAAGGCCGTGACCGCGGCCTCGGTCAGCGCCCAGCCCGCCGAGGTGGAGAACGCCGTGCAGGCGCTGGCCGACGGTCTGAGCTCCGGCATGCCCGAGGCCTGGCGGAACGGTGTCCGCGACGCCGCGCGCTCCCAGCTGAACAGGGTGCCGCAGGTCCTTTCCGGAGAGCTGACCGAGATCGCCCCGCGACTCGACCGGGTGCCCGGTTGGTGGTGGCTGCTGAAGATCTGGCAGTACTTCCTGGTCGTGCTGTTCGCCGCCGGGGTCGGCTGGGCCGGGGCGATCCTGTTGTACGGGGTCTTCAAGGTCGGCCGCGAGCCTACCGGCCTGATGGGTGACGTCTCGGCGCTGCCGTGGCTGGGGCTGATGATGGTCAGCGTGCTCGGGCTGGGCCTGCTGTCGGCCATCGCCAGCCGCAACTTCGTAGTGCTGGGCGCCGGCCAGGAGCGTGACCATCTCGAACGGGAGATGCGCCGGCGCATCTCGGCGGTCTCCAAGGACATGGTCATCAAGCCTGTGGAGCAGGAGCTCAGGCGCTACAACGACTTCTTCGCCGCTCTGACCGCAGGCCGCCGCTAACCCACGCCCCCGCAACCCCCGGCCTCGGCCGTGGGTTGTCCACAGGTGGGTCGTGGTGTGTGGCGGGTAGTCCACAGAACGCCGTTCGGCGGTCGTGGTGGGCGGCGGGCCGGACAAGCTGGCTCCCATGTCGGCGGAGACCGTCCGCCGGCCCGCCATGGGAGGCACGATGAACGACATCTACATCACGCTGAACGGCAACGTCGCCGCCGACCCCCGGCAGTACCACTTCGATGACGGCACCCGTGTCACATCGCTGCGGCTCGCCTCGACGCGACGCGTGTTCGACAAGGCGTCCCAGTCGTGGCACGACGGCGAGACCACCTTCTACGCCGTCCGGTGCTACCGGGTGCTGGCCGAAAACGTGGCCCAGTCGATCAAGATCGGGCAGCCGATCGTCGTCCACGGCAAGCTGCGCATCCGTTCGTACGAGCGTGACGGCGAGCGGCGGTTCCTCGCCGAGGTCGAGGCCACATCGGTCGGCCACGATCTGAGGCGTGGCGTGAGCCGCTTCGAGAAGGCCCAGCGCAGAGCCTCGACACCCGCCTTCGACGACGTGGCGCGGGAGCGGCTCGCCTCCAGCACCCGAGATTGGGAGCTCGTGGGCCCGATGAGTGAGCTCGTGGGCTCGATCAGTGAGGGCGTGGGCTCGATCAGTGGCGCCGACGGCCCGGTCGGCGGGTCCTCAGGGTTCGCCCTCGCCGGTTCTGCCGCATCCAGCTCCACCGGAGACCAGTTCCCGGGAGCGGGTCTGGCCCTCGCCGAGTCGGACGAGTCCGAGCTCTCGCTCAGTGGATCAGCTGGAGACGGTGATTCCCTGCTCTCTCACGCGGAAGGCGGGGGCGACACGGCAGAAGATCCGACTGGCGCGGAGTCGTGGCCCGATGGCGAGACCGCCGGGCGTCTGGCCGCCTGAGCCCTCTCATCCCGCGCGACATGTCAGCCGCGCGCATCCAGGAGGACGTAGCGGCCGCGCGCATCGAGCGGAATGTGGCGGCCGCGCGCATCCAGGGGGACGTGTCGGCCGCGCCATCCAGTGGGAACGTGTCGGCCGTGCCCCACGCCCGAAGCGCGGCCGACGCACCCACCTCAACGGTCCTGCCTTGTGCCGGGTTGGGTGGTGGACCCGCCTCGACGGTCCTGCCCTCGGCCCGGTTGAGGGGCGCACCCAGCTCAACGGATCATGCCTGTGCCGGGTGGCCGGCGCGCCGACTTCAGGGGCTCGACCTGCGCAGGGTCGTCGGGGTGCCGGCTTCCTCGGGGCTTGACCCCCCGTCGGGTGGTCGGCGTGCCGGCTTCGTGGGGTTCGACCCACAGCGGGGTGGAAGGGGCTCGGGCTGGGTGGCTGGTGGCCTCGTGGGAGGGCTCGGGCCGCCGGGTTGGGCGGTGGCCTTCTCGGAGGGCTCCACCCTGCGGTGATCCGGGTTGTGTCGAGCCAGGCGCGGCCGTCTTGGGCTGGGGTGTTCGTGCGCGTGATCAGGTCCAGATGATGCCTCGCACCATGGCTGCTCCTTTCCCGCAGGGGGGCCGCTCAACAGACAGCGGTCACTTCATGGCCAACGGACCGAGACGGCCGCAGTGCACAACGTAGCGGTTCCCATCGCGAGCCGCACACTCCGCGACTATTGTGTTACACATCGTGAGACGTAGAGTCGAGACAGCGAACCAGTCCCGATGGAAGCGCTCGTTGGGGGATGTGATGACGGCGTCCGGTGAAATCTCGGTCGATCCACGCGGCGGCATGCTTTCGCTAGCCGACCGATGGCCGCTGCTGGCACAGCCCACCGCCCTGGTCGTCTATCTGTGCGCCACCGTGGGGCTCGCCCTGTCCGCGGCGGGGTTCCTCGCCGCGCACACCGAGTTCCGCTGGTCAGAGCTCATGACATTCGTGGCGCTGATGGCCTGTGGAGCGGTCTGCATCGAGGCGACCCGTCGACTCGGCATGCCGGCCGGTGTGTCCCGCGACCTGCTGTCCGCGTGGTGGCTCCCGGTCGCTCTACTGCTTCCGCCGGTCTATGCCCTGCTGGCGCCCCTGCCCCTGCAGTTCCTGCTGCAGATCCGGGTCCGGGCGACCGTGGTCTACCGCCGGGTGTTCAGCGCGGCGGCGATCGGGCTCGCGGCCGGTGTCGCCTCGGTGATCTTCCACTCCCTCGTGCGTGATCCGACGGGGCGGTCATTCGGGTCGGGCGGCCCGATGGCGCTGGCAGTGGGATGCGCGGTGCTGTTCACCGTGCTCAACACCGCCTTGATCGCCGTGGCGCTTCACATGGCCGATCCCGACACCCGCTGGCACGACGTCCTGTGGGACCGCGAGCGGGTTCTCCTCGACGTCGTCGAGCTGTGCCTCGGAGTGCTGGTGGCCATGGCCTGTGGGCTGAGCCCCGTCCTGCTGGCGCTGACGCTTCCTCCGGTGGTGCTCTTGCAACGCAGCCTGCTTCACGCCCAGCTCAAGGCCGCCGCCCGCACCGACGCCAAGACCGGGTTGCTCAACGCCACCGCCTGGCAGCGGGAGGCCGACACCGAGATCGTCCGGGCCCGTCGCACGGGCGACACCCTCGCCCTCCTGATCGTCGACATCGACCACTTCAAGCGGGTCAACGACACCTACGGCCACCTGGTCGGCGACCAGGTCCTCGCGGGCGTCGCCACGGCCCTTCGCAGCCAGCTCCGCGACTACGACGTCGTGGGCAGGTTCGGCGGCGAGGAGTTCGTGGTGCTGCTGCCGCGCGCCGACGTCACCGAGGCTCGCAGGGTCGCCGAGCGGCTGCGGTCCCGCGTCGGCCGAATGGCCATTCCCGTGGACGACGCGATGATCACGGTGACGATCTCCGCCGGAGTGGCGATCATGAGCGTTCACGGCGATGACCTGATCGAGTTGCTCGCCGCGGCCGACCTGGCTCTTTACCGGGCCAAGGAGCTCGGCCGCGACCGCATCTGCCTTCCGGTCGCCCCGGCGCACGGGCCCCCCGCGCGAGCGGACAACTCCGACGGCGCTATCCCCTAGTCTTAGGAGCATGCCCGAGTACATCTATACGATGCAGCGCGTGCGCAAGGCGCATGGCGACAAGGTCGTCCTCGACGACGTCACGCTGCATTTCCTGCCCGGAGCCAAGATTGGTGTGCTGGGCCCCAATGGCACTGGTAAGTCAACGCTTCTCAAGATGATGGCCGGCCTGGAGCAGCCGTCCAATGGTGACGCGCGGCTCATGCCCGGCTTCACGGTCGGCATGCTGCAGCAGGAGCCCCCGCTCAACGAGTCCAAGACCGTGCTCGGCAACGTCCAGGAGGGCGTCGCCGAGACCCTCGCCATGCGCGCCCGGTTCGAAGAGATCGCCGAGCTCATGGCGACCGACTACAGCGACGAGCTGCTCGCCGAGATGGGCAAGCTGCAGGACGCGCTCGACCACCGCAACGGGTGGGATGTCGACAGCCAGCTAGAGCAGGCGATGGACGCCCTCCGCTGCCCCCCGCCGGATGCCGACGTGACCACGCTGTCGGGTGGTGAGCGCCGCCGGGTGGCGCTGTGCAAACTCCTGCTGGAGCAGCCCGACCTGCTGCTGCTCGACGAGCCCACCAACCACCTCGACGCTGAGAGCGTCCAGTGGCTGGAGCAGCATCTGGAGAAGTATCCCGGCACCGTCCTCGCCGTCACACACGACCGCTACTTCCTCGACCGGGTGGCGACGTGGATCCTCGAGCTCGACCGCGGCCGCTGCTACCCCTACGAGGGCAACTACTCCACCTACCTGGAGCAGAAGGCGGCCCGTCTCAAGGTCGAGGGCCAGAAGGACGCCAAGCGCAAGAAGCGCCTGGAGGAGGAGCTCGAGTGGGTGCGCTCCAACGCCCGGGCCCGCCAGACCAAGAGCCGGGCGCGTCTCCAGCGCTACGAGGAGATGGCCGCCGAGGCCGACAAGTTCCGCAAGCTCGACTTCGAGGAGATCCAGATCCCGCCGGGGCCCCGTCTCGGCACCACGGTAATCCGGTCCACGGGCCTCGCCAAGGGGTTCGGCGACCGGCTGCTCATGGAGGATCTCTCCTTCGACCTGCCCCGTAACGGCATCGTCGGCATCATCGGTCCGAACGGTGTGGGCAAGACCACCCTGTTCCGCATGATCATGAGTGCCGAGACGCCCGACACGGGTGACATCACGATCGGCGAGACCGTCAAGATCTCGTACGTAGACCAGGGCCGGGGCAACATCGACCCGGCGAAGAACGTCTGGCAGGTCGTCTCCGACGGGCTCGACCACATCAAGGTCGGCCATGTCGAGATGCCGTCCCGGGCCTACATCGCGGCCTTCGGCTTCAAGGGACCCGACCAGCAGAAGCCCGCGGGCGTCCTGTCAGGTGGAGAGCGCAACCGCCTTAACCTCGCTCTCACGCTCAAGCAGGGCGGCAACGTCCTCCTGCTCGACGAGCCCACCAACGACCTCGACACCGAGACGCTGTCCAGCCTGGAGAACGCCCTGCTGGAGTTCCCGGGCTGTGCGGTGATCACCTCGCACGACCGGTGGTTCCTCGACCGCATCGCGACCCACATCCTCGCGTGGGAGGGCGGCTCGAACTGGTTCTGGTTCGAGGGCAACTTCGCCGACTACGAGAAGAACAAGGTCGAGCGGCTGGGCGCCGACGCGGCACGTCCGCACCGCGTGACCTACCGCAAGCTCACGCGCGACTGATCGAGAACACCGGCGGGGCGGGCACGGTCACCGTGCTCGCCCCATCCGTTCGCCCCGCCCCTAGACGGCCCGCAGCCAGACGGCCATGTCGGGGGCCAGGGACGCCTCGTCCGGCTCACCGCTGGAGATCAGGATTCCGCCGTGCGGCGGCAGCGGTACGGGCTCCTGGCCGCAGTTGATCACGCAGACCAGTTCGCCGCGTGAGAAGGCCAGCACGTCGCCGGGAGCGTCGAGCCAGCTGACGGAGCCGGGCAGGGACGCCCGCAGCGACCGGCGCAGCGCCAGCGCCCGGCGGTAGAACGACAGCGTGGAGCGGGGGTCGCCGGCCTGGTGCTCGGCGGTCAGCGCGGCCCACGCCGCGGGCTGGGGCAACCAGGGACGCGTGCCCTCCGGGGAGAACCCGTACGGCTCGGCGGTGCCGGACCAGGGGATGGGCACCCGGCACCCGTCACGCCCCGGAAGCTCACCCTTGGAGCGCTTGAAGATCGGGTCCTGCCGCGCCTCCGGGGGAAGATCCTTCACCTCGGGGAGGCCCAGTTCCTCTCCTTGGTAGAGATATGCCGACCCGGGCAGCGCGAGCATCGTCAGCAGGGCGGCGCGACCGCGCGCGAGCCCGGCCTCCGGATCCAGGGACCCTTCGCCGTAACGGGTGACGTGGCGGACCACGTCATGGTTCGAGAGCACCCACGTCGGCGCCGTGACGGCGGCCAGCGTGTCTTCGATGATCTTACGGAAGGCCGTGGCCGACCACGGAGCCTCCAGCCAGGCGAAGTTGAAGCTCTGGTGCAGCTCGTCGGGCCGTACGTACAGGGCGAGGTCCTCGGGTGTGTCCGTCCACACCTCTCCCACCGCGGCGCGGTCCCCGGGGTAGGAGTCGAGGACCTTCCGCCACTCGCGGTAGACCTCGTGTACCTCCGGCTGGCTCCAGATCGGCGACCGGGACATGAACCCCTCACCCGAGGGGGGAACGTCGGCGAGCTCGGCGTCCTTGTACAGGCCCATCGCGACGTCGATGCGGAAGCCGTCGACACCCCGGTCGAGCCAGAACCGCAGGACGTCGAGGAACTCCTCGTGGACCTCCGGGTTGCGCCAGTTGAAGTCCGGCTGCTCGGGCGCGAACAGATGGAGGTACCACTGGCCGTCGGGCAGGCGGCTCCACGCGGGCCCGCTGAACACAGAGGTCCAATTGTTGGGCGGCGCCTCGCCGTCCCGGAAGATGTAATGGTCACGCTCGGGACTGCCCGGCGGCGAGGCGAGGGCCGCCTGGAACCACGGATGGGCCGAGGAGCTGTGGTTGGGAACGATGTCGACGATCAGCCGCAGGCCGTGGGAGTGGGCGTCGGCGACCAGCGCGTCGAAGTCGGCGAGCGTGCCGAACAGCGGTTCGACGCCGCGGTAGTCGGCGACGTCGTACCCGCCGTCGGCCATGGGGGAGGGTTGGAAGGGGGTCAGCCAGACCGCGTCCACGCCCAGCTCCGCCAGGTAGGGCAGGCGGGAACGGATCCCCTCCAGGTCGCCGACCCCGTCTCCCGAGGCGTCGGCGAAGCTTCGAACGTAGATTTCGTAAACGACGGCGTCTCGCCACCAAGGGGAGCTATTCACATGTCCTTGGCTGCCCCCTGATCGGGGGACTTATGCGTTGACCATGCTTTGGGCCGCGTACAGCAGGTAGGTCCAGAGCTTGGTCTCCAGCTCCTCGGGCAGCTCCAGGGAGTCGACGGCGTCACGCATGTGCTTCAGCCACGCGTCGCGCTCGGCCTCGCCGATGACGAACGGCGCGTGCCGCATGCGCAGCCGGGGGTGGCCACGCTGCTGGCCGTAGGTGTTCGGGCCACCCCAGTACTGGATGAGGAACATGCGCAGCCGTTCCTCGGCCCCGTGGAGATCCTCCTCGGGGTAGAGCGGGCGCAGCAGGGGATCTTCCACGACGCCTTGGTAGAAGCGGTGCACGAGGCGCTCGAAGGCCTCGGAGCCGCCCACGGCGTCGTAGAAGGACAGGGATTCCGGAGGAGTAGCGGACACGTTCCCAGCCTACTCAGACCCCGGCGAGGGCGACGCCTGCGTGGTCCAGCGCGGACTTGACCCGCAGGCGCAGCTCCCTGGCCACCTCGGCCTGGTGCGCGGGGACGGTCTTCACGGTGATCCTGAAGATCATCGCCTTGTCGGAGATCTGCTCAAGGCCGTACACCTGGGGCTCCTCGACCATCGCGACATCCCGGAAGTCGGGGTCTTCCCAGATTTCCTCGGCGACCTTCTTGAGCAGGTCGCGGATGCCGGAGATGTCGGCGTTGTAGGCCACCGGGACGTCCACCAGCGCCCGGGACCAGCCCTGCGACTCGTTGCCGATGCGGGTGATGGTGCCGTTGCGGACGTACCAGACACGGCCGTCGGCGTCCCGCAGGCGGGTGATGCGCAGGGTGACGGCCTCGACGGTGCCGACGGCCGCTCCCGTGTCGATCAGGTCGCCCACGCCGTACTGGTCCTCCATCAGCATGAACATGCCGGCGATGAAGTCCTTGACGAGCTCCTGGGCGCCGAAGCCCACGGCCACGCCGAGGATGCCGACGCTGGTCAGGACGGGGGCGAGGTCCATGCCGAAGCGGCCGAGGATCATCAGCGCGGCGGTACCGAAGATCACCACGGAGAGGAGGCTGCTGAGCACGGAGCCCAGGGTCTCGGCCCGCTGGCGGCGGCGCTCGCTGAGCACGGCCGAGGTGCCGTCGAAGATCGTGACGGTCTTGACGCGGAGGCGCTCCGGCATCACCCCGTCGGCGGCCCTCCGGATCACGCGGCCGATCAGCCGGTGCAGGATCGCGCGCACGATGAGGGCGGCCACCACGATGAGGACCAGGCTGATCACCCAGGCCACCGGCGACGCCCAGCCCGCGGGGAGCACGTTCGAGAGTGCCACGCAGAGCACGTCGTCTTTGCCGCCGCCGCCTCCGCACGTGGCCATCACGGCGTCCGCGGCTTGGCCCGCGATATCGGACAGACCGGTGGGGGTCGGCGCGGGCGAGGGATCTAGAACGGACAGGAACACTCAGTGATCCCCTTCGGATCGGGTCGGTCGGCGAACACAATTATCGGTACTTGACCTAGACGGAACGGTACTTGACCCAACTGAGTTCGCCGACCGGCCCGGCCGCCGTCACGTTACGCCGGGGAAGACGGGAGTGCCCGGGTCCGGGGCCGCGGAGGGCGGACCCGGACACCCCGGTGACGGGCGGCCCGGGACGGGACACGCACCCGGAAGCGTGTCCCGCACCGTTTCCGATCGGGGAGGTCCCCGATCACCACCGAACCCCGGACGAGATCCGGGGCCGGTGGCCGTTCTTGCGGAGCCGGCGGGGTGCCCAGCGTCCAGGCGGTCGTGTCTCCACGAGGCCTGAGCGCTCCGCACCGGTCACCCCGCCGGCTCCGGAGAGCCGCGGTGGACACAGGTGGACGCGGTGACTGCGCTGCACCGTGTCCGCCTGTGACTTACTGGCTCACCGCGGCCAGCACTCGGGCGACCTTGGTCGCCGCTCCCGCCGGATCGTCGACCTGGTGCATGCGCTCGCCCCATGACCACCAGTAGTAGGCGGGGGTCGCTTGCGGCCGGCACGTGACGTTCTCGGCGAGGCTGGTGGCGTTCGGGTTGATCACGCGGACGAACACCCGTCCTGACTGTGTGTGCACCACCCGGGCGAGCAGCCCCCGAGCGTCGAGCTCGTCGACCAGTCGTTCCAGGTGTTGGAAGCCGTCGTCCACTTCGAGCCTTCCTCTAGTCCGATTCGGCGGCGATGATGCCGGTGAATCGGGGCTGGTTGGCCAAATCTGACTCACCTCGGCCGACCAGGTCAACGAACCTTAGGGGCCTGCCGGGTAAGCGGATATTTCAAGTGGGTTGAAAGAACACCCCCGGCGGGGGACGATTCTATGCCAGCAGCTTCAATACTCCATTCACGTCTCGTCTTAGCTGGTCCATCATTCTCAATAGACGCAGCGTAGCGCGAACGCGATGCCGCGTCGGCGCAGGTGGGACCGGTCGGATACCTGACCAGGACGAGCCGCTGGCCGCGAGAGAGGGGCCGGTATGTCCGGCAGACAGCACAAGGAAACGGAGTTAGCTCGGCGAACCCGGGCGCGTGGCCTGGCGGTCGGGCGTAGTACTCCCCGAATCGCCGAAGAGATTTTTGAAGAGTGCACACCCCATTTCGGGACAACTCGAATCAAATCTCACCGTCTCGCCCATGGCATCGCTCTTGCCGATGTCATCGAACAGGTGCGCGCCTTGTTCGAGCGTGACGGCAAACCGGCGCCCGGCATCGGGGAAACGCTTTTGAGCGCTTACGAGAGCGGGCTGAAGCGCCCCGGTCCCGAGTACCTCCACTACCTCTGTTCCGTCTACCGGGTCGAACCGCCCGCTCTCGGCTACGACGGCCCGTGCATCTGTGGTCATGGCCACAGGATGCCGGGCGTCGTGCGGGGCGGCCTGCAAGAGGTCAAACCGGACAATTCCCCCGAATCGCGCGAGCTGTGGATCAAGCCGCCCAGCGACCCCTCTGTGGACGGGGGTGAGGAGGAGGAGAACGTGTTACGAAGGACGCTGCTGCAACTGATCGCGGGCAACACCGTGCTGATGAACGAGTCGGTGCTCGGTGCCGCCGATGGCATCCGCAGGCGCATGGACGAAACCCTGGTGTCGACCACGGTCTCGCCGGCCATGCTCGATCACTGGGAAGAGGCGGCGGCCTCTTTCGGCCGGCAGTACATGAACACGCCGCCGCTGCGGCAACTGTGCGACGTGCTCCTGGAGTTCAGCACGGTCCGCCAGGCGATGGAGCGCCACCAGCCGATGGATCTCCAGGAGCGTCTCTGCGCGCTCGCCGCCCGGCTCTCCGGCCTGGCCGGCATCATCATGATCGATCTCGGAGACCAGCGGATGGCCCGCTCGTTCTTCCGCACCTCCCGCACGGCCGCCGACGAGACCGGCGACCGCGCGCTGCGCGCCTGGGTCACGGCCCGCGAGGCCCTCGTGCCCCTTTTCTACGGCGACCCCCGCGAGGCCCTGAGCCTCGCCAAGAAGAGCCGCGACATGGCCGGGCAGACGCCGTGCGCGGCCAAGGCCATGGCCCCGGTCGTGGAGGCCCGCGCGCTGTCCATGCTCGCCAACTCCGGAGGCAAGAAGGACGTCGTCGATCAGGCCAAGAGGGCGCTGTCACGGGCGCGGGCCGCGTTCGCCCAGATGACCCCCGCCCAGCAGGAGGACACGGTCTTCGGCTACACCGAGCGCCAGCTCTACTTCCACCAGGGCGACGCGCTCACCCGGCTCGGTCAGACCATAGAGGCCGACCTGATCCTCGAACAGGCGCTGGAGAAGTACGAAGGCGACCTGCTCGACCAGACGCTCATCCGGTTCGACCAGGCGCAGTGCAGGCTGCTGGAGGGAGACGGCGATGAGGCGCTGCGGATGGGCCAGGAGGCCGTGAGGCAGGTAGGCGGGGACTTCCGCACGGACATCATCACGCGCCGCGCCGACGCTCTCGTCCAGGCGATCAGAGCGAAATGCGGTGACATCCCAGGTCTGCGGGAGTTCACGGAGATGCTAGCCACGCCGGCCCCCTCGGCACCGGCGCCGGAGGGCGATGCATGACGCTTCTGCTCAGGCGGTATCGCTGGTCGGATCGGGAAGGCGTCTGGGAGCTGCACCGCACATGCCTCGCACAGGTCGGTATCACCGAGGGTGACGAGGTCTACTACGAGGATGACATCCCGCGCATCAACCAGATCTACATCGCCGATCGGGGGGAGTTCCTGGTCGGCGAGGTCGATGGCTCCGAAATCGTGGCCATGGGGGGGTTGCGGCGCGTCGACGATGAGACGGCCGAGATGTGCCGCTTGCGGGTCCATCCGGACTACCAGCGGCGCGGGTTCGGCACCGTGGTGATCGACGCCCTCGAGGCGGCCGCGACCAGGCTGGGGTACCGCAGGCTCCGCGGTGACACGACCCTGGCTCAGGGCGCCGCTCTTGAGCTCTACCGCAAGTACGGCTGGCGCGAAGTCCGCAGGGAGGACAGAGGGGGGCTTGTCGTTGTTTACGGCGAGAAGCAGCTAGTCGACCAACCGTCGTCGCAACTGCTTCGTTAGATCAAATGCATCTCTGGTATGCGGAGCAATCAGCGTTCAATGCTTGCGGATTATCGATTTGTCCGAATAATTAGGTCTTTGTAGCTGAAGACCTGAGGAGGCAAAGCGATGAAGAAGATCATCGTCCGCAAGCCCGGCATGGTGCACCTGACCGGTACCGCCAGTGCCATCCACAAGGGGTGATCGTCCGCCCCGACCACCTCTGGGTTTATGGAGGACGTTCGGAGGACCGCCGGAACGTCCTCGCCGGGCTGGGCCTTGCCTCCTGGCCGGCTCCCGTCTTCGACGCGCACCGTCGTCTCCGGGGGCCGTACACCTTTGGGGGAGCCCTTCTGTGCGCTCTGGTTCCCCCGGCGTTGGAGCGCTTTCCTGAGGTGGTCGCGGAGCACGACATCGAGATCAGAGCGGCGGGGGGGGGCGGAAGGCGATCGCGGGGCGCCCCCCCCCCCCCCCCCCCCCCCCCCCCCCCCCCAGGGCGCGGCGCGCCCCGGCC